>NZ_FPCB01000059.1:0-33386 GCF_900116815.1 Methylobacterium sp. 174MFSha1.1
AGTGTGGAGGCGGTGCGCCTGCAACTGGTGGCGGCGATGATCACCTTCGCGCTGCTGCGCCTCGCCCTGCGCCGCCACTGCCCACGGGTGCCGATCCTGCGTCTGGTCGATCTCCTGCGGCAGGGCTTGTTCGAGCCGCAGACATGGGCCGAGGTCCGGACCTTGCTCGATCCAAGACCCAAGGCGAGACACTCCTCGCCCAAGCGGAGAAGGCAATATGCCTGCGCCGCATAACTTCCCCGGACAGCCCTGCCGCGGGCGGGGAGAGGGCTGCGTTCCTGTTCAGGGAACGCAGCAAGCGAAGGCGGAGCCGGAGCGAGGGTGAGGGGGTCTCGACGCGTGAGACTCTTCCGGAAGTACCCCCTCACCCTCGCGACGAACCTGCGGTTCGCTGCTCCCTGAGCCCCTTCGGAGCTCAGGCCTATCCCCGCCCGCGGGGAGAGGGGAAAGCCTGAACTTCTTCCTTTACCCCGACCGCCCTGCTCAGATCAGAGCTGCCGCGGCAGTAAAAATTTTTCTCTCTCGCCTGCGCTTTGCGGAGATCGTTCGAGATAGAGCTCCGGTGAAGCATAGAAGGCTTCCGCTTTGTTGATCGGCGGGTGAGGAAATGCATTCCTGAAGTGATCGTGGTCGGTCCGATCCAAGTCTTGACCATTCACCGCCCCAACCGGAAACCGGCACCGGAGACCCGCAGCGAGCGGCTGCCGCCGCGTCGATCGTCCCGATAGCCGGCCGGACCGCGCCGGCTCGACGCGATCCGGCCCGAGATCTGCTTCTCGGCTCCCCGGACGGCCAGCGCTCGCGAAGCCGGGCTCGCACGAGGACCGCGCATGATCACCAGGAAGACCTTCCTCTCCGCGCTCGTCGCCGCGGCGCTCGCGGCGGGGACCGGCCCTGTCCCCGCGCAGGCGGCCGGGAAGAGCCTCACCTTCGCCTACCAGGACATGACCACGCCGATCCGCGTGCTGATGGAGAGCGGCGAGCTGGAGAAGCGCACCGGCTACACGGTGAAGTGGGTGAAGTTCGGCGGCGGCGGCGACGTGATCCGCGCCATGGCGTCGGGCAACGTCGATATCGGCGAGGCCGGCTCGTCGCCGATCGCCGCGGCCGCCTCGCAGGGGCTGCCGCTCAAGCTGTTCTGGATCCTCGACGATATCGGCGATGCCGAGCAGTTCGTCGCCCGCACCGGTGCCGGGATCACGGCGGTCAAGGACCTGAAGGGGAAGACGGTCGGCGTGCCGTTCGTCTCGACCGCCCATTACCAGCTGATGTTCGCCCTCCAGGAGGCTGGCCTCGGACCGAAGGACGTGAAGGTCCTCAACATGCGCCCGCCGGAGATCGCCGCCGCCTGGGAGCGGGGCGACATCGACGCCGCCTTCATCTGGGCGCCGGTGCTGACCGCGGCGAAGAAGAGCGGCACGGTCATCGCGTCGGCCGGCGACTTCGCCCGCAAGGGCAAGGCGACCTTCGACGGCATCGTGGCGACGAACGCGGCACTCACGGCCCATCGCGAGTTCCTGACGACCTTCGTGCGGCTGCTCGCCGCGGCCGACGCCGATTACGCCAAGGCCGGCGCGTCCTGGACCGAATCGTCGCCGCAGGTCGCGGCGATCGCCAAATGGACCGGGGCCGCCCCCGCCGAGGTCCCGGCAGCGCTCGCCGCCTACCGCTTCCCGACGCTGGCCGAGCAGGCCTCGCCCCGCTGGCTCGGCGGCGGCGCAGCGGACGCGCTCAAATCGACGGCGGAGTTCCTGAAGGCGCAGGGCCGCGTGCCCGATCTCGCGCCGGATTACGGCGCCTTCGTCACCACCGACCTCGTCGACGCCGCCCTCAAGCCCTGAATGTTTGGTTTGGCCGCATACCTCCGACGAACCGGTATCCCCTTCGTCGGAACATGCTCTGGGGAGTCGTGAGATGCTGGAGATCCGCAAGCTCAGCGTCCGCTACGGCGAAGGCGAGGGCGCGACCCTCGCCCTGTCCCGGGTCGACCTGACGATCGAGCCGGGGGAGTTCGTGGTGGCGCTGGGCGCCTCGGGCTGCGGGAAGACGACGCTCCTCAACTGCATCGCCGGCTTCCTGCCGGCGAGCGAGGGGCAGATCCTCCTCGACGGGCGCCCGGTCACCAGGCCGGGGGCCGATCGCGGCGTGGTGTTCCAGCGCCACGCCCTGATGCCCTGGCTCGACGTGCGCGACAACGTCGCCTTCGGCCTGACGATGCAGGGTGTGCCGCGCCGTGAGCGCGACGCGCGAGCCCGCGCCATGCTCGACCTCGTGGGCCTCGGCGACGCCGCCGAGAAGAAGATCTACGAGCTCTCCGGCGGCATGCAGCAGCGCGTCGGCATCGCCCGGGCGCTCACCGCCGATCCGCGCATGCTGCTGATGGACGAGCCGCTCGGGGCGCTCGACGCCTTCACCCGCGAGCAGGTCCAGGAGCTGATCCTGACCCTCTGGGCACGGACGCGGAAGATGGCGTTCTTCATCACCCACGAGGTCGAGGAGGCGATCTTCCTCGCGACCAAGCTCGTCATCATGACGCCGCGGCCGGGCCGCATCGCCGAGATCATCCCGCTCGACTTCTCCCGGCGCTTCGTCGCCGGCGAGACCGCGCGGGCGGTGAAGTCCAGTCCCGACTTCATCGCCATGCGCGAGCGGGTGCTGCGCGTGGTCCATGACCATGGCGGGGCCGGCCCCGCCGCGCGCGACCATGGCGGGGCCGACATCGATCCCGAGCGAGGAGCTGCCGCATGAGCGAGGCCGCGACCGACACGCCCGACGTGGCGATGAGCGTCCCGCCGCTGGCTTCCCGCCGCGCGGCGACGCGCCGGCGCGTCCCGCCGGCTTGGCTGATCAGCCTCGCGACCGTCGCGCTCGCCCTCCTCGCCTGGATCGCGGCGACGCAAGCCGGCCTCGTCAAGCCGCTGTTCCTGCCCCGGCCCGGCAGCGTGCTCGCGGCCTTCTCCGACGCGCTCGACGGGCGCATCGACGGCGCGCCGCTCCTGGAGCACGTCGCCGCGAGCCTGATGCGGGTGGCGAGCGCCTTCGTGCTGGCGGCGCTGATCGGGATCCCCGTCGGCCTCGCCACCGGCCTCAACCCCGCCTTACGGGCGGCTTTCGACCCGTTCATCGAGTTCTACCGGCCGCTGCCGCCGCTCGCCTACCTGCCGCTCGTGATCATCTGGTTCGGCATCGGCGAGACCTCGAAGATCCTGCTGATCTTCCTCGCCTGCTTCGCCCCCGTCGCGCTCGCCGCCCGCGCCGGCGTCTCGGCGGCGAGCGTCGACCAGGTCAACGCCGCCCGGGCGCTCGGCGCCAGCCGCGCCCAGGTGGTGCGCCACGTCGTCCTGCCGGCGGCCCTGCCGGACATCCTGGTGGGGTTGCGCATCGGCATGGGCGTCGGCTGGACAACGCTGGTGGCCGCCGAGATGGTGGCGGCCTCGACCGGCATCGGCCAGATGGTGCTCAACGCCTCGAACTTCCTGCGCACCGACATCGTGGTGATGGGCATCCTGGTGATCGGCGCCCTGGCGGCACTGTTCGAGTTCGGCATGCGCCGGCTGGAACGGCGCCTCACTCCGTGGAAGGGTAGGGCGTGACCGCCGGCCCGACCGACTCCGATTCGCGAGACGCCCGATGAACGACATGCTCCGCACCAACGACCTGCGCCACGTCATCGAGGCCGACCGGGCCCATGTCTGGCACCACCTCTCGCAGCACAAGGCCTACGAGACCACCGATCCGCGGGTGATGGTCGAGGGCAAGGGGATGCGGATCTGGGACGCGACCGGCCGCGAATACCTCGACGCGGTCTCCGGCGGCGTCTGGACGGTCAATGTCGGCTACGGCCGCACCAGCATCGCCGACGCGGTGCGCGACCAGCTCGTCAAGCTCAACTACTTCGCCGGCGCGGCCGGCTCGGTGCCGGCGGCCCTGTTCTCCGAGCGGCTGATCGCCAAGATGCCCGGCATGACCCGGGTGTACTATTCGAACTCCGGGTCGGAGGCGAACGAGAAGGTGTTCAAGATGGTGCGCCAGATCGCGCACCGGCACCATGGCGGGCGAAAAGGCAAGATCCTCTACCGCGAGCGCGACTATCACGGCACCACGATCGGCGCGCTCGCCGCCGGCGGCCAGGACCAGCGCCGCGACCAGTACGGGCCGTTCCCGGACGGCTTCGTGATGGTGCCGCACTGCCTCGAATACCGCAGCCAGTGGGGCGAGGTGGAGAATTACGGCGAGAGGGCCGCCGACGCGATCGAGGCGGTGATCCTGCGCGAGGGCCCCGACACGATCGGGGCGATCTGCCTCGAACCGGTCACCGCCGGCGGCGGCGTGATCACCCCGCCAAAGGGCTACTGGGAGAAGGTGCAGGACATCTGCCGCCGGCACGAGATCCTGATCCACATCGACGAGGTGGTCTGCGGCATGGGCCGCACCGGCACGTGGTTCGGCTACCAGCATTACGGCGTGCAGCCGGATTTCGTCACGATGGCGAAGGGCGTCGCCTCGGGCTACGCGGCGATCGCCTGCACCACGACGACCGAGGCGGTGTTCTCGCTGTTCAAGGACGACGCCTCCGACCCGATGTCGTACTTTCGCGATATCTCGACCTTCGGCGGCTGCACCGCCGGCCCGGCGGCGGCCCTCGAGAACATGCGGATCATCGAGGACGAGGGCTTGATCGACAACACGATCGCCATGGGCGATCGGCTGATGGCGGGCCTGCACGGTCTCTCCGAGCGCCACGCCGTCATCGGCGAGGTGCGCGGCAAGGGTCTGTTCTGCGGCGCCGAGCTCGTCGCCGACCGCGCAACGCGGGAGCCGGCGGAGGAGAAGCGCGTCCAGGCCGTGGTGGCCGATTGCATGGCGAACGGCGTCATCATCGGCGCCACCAACCGCTCGCTCGCGGGGCTCAACAACACGCTCTGCCTCAGCCCGGCGCTCATCGCGACGCCGGCCGACATCGACCGGATCGTCGAGGCGATCGACGGGGCGCTGGGGCGGGTGTTCGGCTGAGCGCGCGCGAGCGGTGTCGCACGACCGGCCCACGACAGTGTTGGTGTCGGACCTTGCAGGCCGCTCGCGCGCCGTCACGGCATGACGACGACCAGCGCTCCACATTCATTGGGATTCGCCCGACAGAAACGGGCCATCCCAGTCTCCGCGGACGATGTGCGGTGGAACGCAGCGGCTCGATCGGCGGTGCCGCGGGAAATCCGAGCGGGACAGCGTTTCATCGCTCCCCCCGCGCCACGAAGAACGGCGTCGGCTCCAATTCCGCATCCTCGTGCGCCACCATGCGGGGAACATGCGCGTCGGCCTGAGACACGAAGAGGTCGCGCACCAGCGCCTGCGCCAGCCGCGTCGCCCCGATCCCGAGGCCCGGGATGTCGCCGGCGAGCGCGCCGTGGCTGAGGGTGACGCCCCAGTTGAAGACGTGGAGCAACCCGAGATCCGGCAGTTGTCCGGGCACCCGCTCCAGCATCTGCATGCCGTCGCCGAGATAGGGGAAGCGCGCGGCCTCCGGGTTCGCCGCGGCCTCCGCCGGGGAGACCCGCTCGCCCCAGGTCAGCACCGCATCGCGAAAATCCTCCAGCTCCGGCCGCCGGGTCAGGTCGATGTCGAAGCCGACCGCCACCACGGCGGCCTCGACCGGGTAGCGGCCCCTTGCGGTTTCGATCACCAGGCCGTCCGGCCGCTCCGCGATCCCGCTCCAGCCCTCGCCGAACCGCACCGCGAAGTTCGGGTGGCGGGTGCAGCGCAGGACCGATTCGTGCGGCGGCGGCGTGCCCTCGCCCATCAGGTAGGTCGTGAAGGCCCAGCGCCGCGCGTCGTCGAGGGCGGCGTAGCCGCGCAGGAAGCCCGGGAAGGCGGCCCATTTCGACTTGTTGACCTGTGGAAAGCGCGAGCGGCGCACGAACAGCATGACCTCGGCCGCGCCGGCCTCGAGCGCCGTGGCGGCGTTGTCGATCGCCGAGGCCGAGGCGCCGAGCACCGCGACCCGGCCGCCGCGGAAGCGCGAGAAGTCGATCGGGTCGGAGGAGTGGAACAGCCGACCCTCGGCCCCGATCGCGAAGGGCGGCATCCGCCGCCCGCCCGAGCCGTCGCGGCCGCAGGCGAGCACCACCTTGCGAGCATGGACCGTCTCGGGGCCGGCGGGCCCCTCGATCGCCGCCCCGATCAGCCCGCCGGCCGGCCACAGCCGCACCAGCCGCGTGTCGTTCTCCACCGGCACGCCGACGGTGTCGCGCACGAACAGGAGGTAGCGCAGCCAGTCGAGGCGCGGGATCTTGTAGAGGTCGCGCCAGCCCTCGTCCCCGGCTTGCGCCTCCCACCAGGCCCGGAAGGTGAGGGAGGGGATGCCGAGATCCGGGCCCGTCAGGTGCTTGGGCGAGCGCAGGGTCTCCATCCGGGCGAACGTGCCCCACGGACCCTCGGCGCCGCGGGGCGCCTGGTCGATGACCCGGATGTTCGACACGCCCTCGCGCAGGAGCGCGAAGGCCGCGGTCTGGCCGCACATGCCGGCGCCGACCACCAGCACGTCGAGGGCGGGGCGCCCGTCCGGGCCTTCCACCGGCAGGGTCCAGGGCGCGGGCGGGTGGTTCAGGCGGGCGAGATCGCGCCGCACCTCGGCGGCTAGAGCCGTCAGGCCCTTCACGGCCGCGCTGTCCTGGTGGATATCCATGCCCATCTCGTCTGGAGGTCCCCGATGGTCGAACTGTCCTGCTTCTACAGCCTGTCCTCGCCCTGGTCCTATCTCGGCGGGCCGAAGCTCCAGGACATCGTGCGCCGCCACCGCGCCCGGCTGGTGCTGAAGCCCTTCGACTTCCAGGAGGTGGTGCCCAAGACCGGCGGCGTGCCGATCCGGACCCGGCCGCAGCCGCGACGCGATTATCATGCCGTCGAGCTCGCCCGCTGGAGCGAGTATCTCGGCCTGCCGCTGACCATCACGCCGCGATACTACCCGATGCAGAACCCGGCGCCGAACTGGAACAAGCATGCCGGCTGGACGGTGATCGCCGCCCAACAGGCCGGGCTCGACGCCTTTCCGCTCTCGCATGCGATCCTGCGGGCGCTCTGGGCCGAGGAGCGCGACATCTCGGATGCCGAGGTCCGTCGCGCCATCGCCGACGAGAATGGCTACGACGGCGCCGCCCTGGTGGCGGCCGAACAGAGCGAGCCCGTCCAGGCCGAGTACCGCCGCTACGGCGAGGAGGCGGAACGGCTCGGTGTGTTCGGCTCGCCGACCATTGTGCTCGACGGCGAGTTGTTCTGGGGTCAGGACCGGCTCGACTTCGTCGATCGGGCCCTGGCGAAGCGTCAGACCTCCGCCAAGCGCTAACCCCACGCAGACCTGAGCCGAGCCGGGTGCATGGCGCCCGGCCTCCATCGTGCGACAAGGGGCGGGGGCCAAGGGGCGGGCCCAAGCACGAACAAGGCCCCGGACGGGCGAGGAATCATGCACAACAGCGAGGCGATCTGGCGGCACGTCGAGGAGCACGCGGCGGCGTTCGTCGCCCTCTCCGACCGGGTGTGGGAGATGCCGGAGCTCAACTTCCAGGAGGTGCGCTCGGCCGCCGAGCACACCGCGATGCTCCGGGCGCAGGGCTTCCGGGTGACCGAAGGCACCGGCGGCATCCCGACCGCCATGATGGGCGAGGCGGGGGAGGGCGGCCCGGTCATCGCGATCCTCGGCGAGTACGATGCGCTGCCCGGCCTGAGCCAGGAAGCGGGCGTGGCCGCGCACCGTCCTCGTCCCGGCGAGGGCGCCGGCCACGGCTGCGGCCACAACCTGCTGGGAGCCGGCGCCCTGCTTGCCGCCACCGCGGTCAAGGACTGGCTCGCGGCGCAAGGCCTTCCGGGGCGCGTGCGCTATTACGGCTGCCCGGCGGAGGAAGGCGGGGCGGCCAAGACCTTCATGGTGCGCGACGGCGTCTTTTCCGATGTCGACGTGGCGATCACCTGGCATCCGGGCCCGTTCGTGGCGATCTGGGAACCGGTCTCCCTGGCGATCCAGCTCCTCGATTTCACCTTCGCCGGCAAGGCCTCGCACGCGGCGGCGGCACCGCATCTCGGACGCTCGGCCCTCGACGCGGTCGAGCTGATGAATGTCGGCGTCAACTACCTGCGCGAGCACATGCCGAGCGACGCGCGGGTGCACTACGCCTATCTCGATGCCGGCGGCATCGCCCCGAACGTCGTCCAGGCCGGCGCCACCGTGCGCTACCTCGTGCGCGCCGCCGACCTGCCGAGCCTCCTCGACCTCGCGGCCCGAGTGACGAAGATCGCGCAGGGCGCCGCCCTGATGACCGAGACCACGGTGACGAGCCGGGTGGTGAGCGCGATGTCGAACCTGCTCGCGAACCCACCGCTGGAGCAGGCGCTCCACGCCAACCTGATGCGCCTCGGGCCGCCGCCCTTCGACGCCGAGGACCGCGCCTTCGCGGAGGAGATCCGGGCGACGCTGACGCGCGAGGACATCGTCTCGGCCCATCGCCGCTTCGGCATGCCGGTGACCGATGCGCCGCTCTGCGACACGATCGTGCCCCTCGGCGCGGTGGGAGAGCGGATGATGGGGTCGACCGATGTCGGCGACGTGAGTTGGGCGGTTCCGACGGTGCAGGCCCGCGGCGCCACCTACGCCATCGGCACCCCGGGCCATTCCTGGCAGATGACCGCGCAGGGCAAGACCCCGGCGGCGCACAAGGGCATGGTCCACGTCGCCAAGGCGATGGCCGGTACCGCGGTCGACGTGCTGCGCGACCCCGACCTGCTCGCCCGCGCCAAGGCCGACCATGCCGAGCGGCTCGCCCGCACGCCGTATGTCAGCCCGCTGCCGGCCGGGCTCGCGCCGCCGCTCGACATGGCGAACTAGACTCGACATGGCGAACTAGACTTGGCGCGCTGATCTCAGGCCAGCAGGTCTCGATGCTCGCGGTGGCGCCTCAGCCACGCCGCCGCGTAGCCGCAGAGCGGCAGGATCCGCGCGCCCTCCGCCCGGGCGGTCGCGGCGACGCCCTGCATCAGCCGGTCGGCGGTGCCGGTGCCCCGCAGGGCCGGGGGCGCGTAGACGTAGGCGATGACGAGGGTGCCGGGTTGGCGGCGGTAATCGGCGTAGGCGACTTCGCCGTCCACCTCGAGCTCGAACCGGCTCCGCTCCGGGTTGTCGCGCATGGGGGCTCGTCCGAGGTTTCGGGCTGTGGGGGAAAAGGGGTGGGGGCTGGGGTGGTTCCAGGACGCGCCGATGCCGAGGTCATTCTCTTGCTGGGTACCCGGCCGTACTGACACCCTCGGCGTCATCCCGGGGCTCGGCGCAGCCGAGAACCCGGGATCCATAACCGCTGGCGGTGCAGAATAGTGTGGAACGCGCCCCGACATCTTCGGAGATCTCAGTGGTTATGGATCCCGGGTTCCGCTGCGCGGCCCCGGGATGACCCTGTGCGGTGTGAATGGACGCGTTTACACACCATCGACTCTCGGCTGCGACTGGTCGAACTCTCACTCCTCCGGCACCAGCCTTCCGGCAAACGTCAGGCACAGGCAGACCGCCCCGAGCACGAATTCCCACCGGCGGATGTCGCCGCCGATCGACGCCACCACCGCCTGCCCGATCAGGAAGACCCCGATGAGCGGCGGCACGACCGTGAGGACGAGGCGCAGGCTCCTGCGCCAGCCCCATCCCGAGGATTTCCCCGCCGAGGACCCGCCAGCCGCCACGCTCAGGCCTCGCCGGGCTGTGGCCCGTCGTAGCCCTCGATCACGATGAGGTCGATCTCGGCGCCGCCCTCCTGCTTGGCGCGGGCGGCCTGGTACTCCGGCGAATTCCAGCAGGCGAGGGCCTGGTCGTAGCTCGGGAACTCAATCACCACGTTGCGGGCGCGGCTCGATCCGCTCACCGCCTCGAACCTCCCGCCGCGCACCAGGAAACGTCCGCCGAATCGGGCGAAGGCGACGCCGTTGGCCGCAACGTAGTTCTTGTAGGCCTCCGGGTTCGAGACGTCGACGCGGCCGACCCAGTATCCCTTCGCCATTGAAGTCCTCCCATTGTTGTCAGCGCTCGATCTAGAGCGCGGCGGCCATCTCGTCGACGATCCGGCGGGCGCAGTCGCGCGGGTCGGCGGCGCCGGTAATCGGCCGGCCGACGACGACGTGGTCGACGCCGGCGCGCATCGCCTCGGCCGGGGTCACGACGCGCTTCTGGTCGCCGATCGCGGTGCCGGCCGGCCGGATGCCCGGCGTGACGATCAGCCGGTCGGGCCCGAGGATCTCCCGCACCTGCGGCGCCTCCGCCGCCGAGCAGACGATGCCGTCGATGCCGATCGCCTTGGCGGCGGCGGCCCGCACCGCGACGAGGTCGGCGACCGTCAGCGCGTAGCCGGCCTCGCGCGCATCCGCGTCGTCGTAGGAGGTGAGCACCGTGACGCCCAGGATCTTCAGGCCGCTCCCCGCCCGGTCGCGCCCATTGGCCGCCGCCCGCATGGTCTGCGGATAGGCGTGCACGGTGAGGAAGGTGGCGCCGATGCCGGCCAGCGACTGCACCCCCTCCTCGACGGTGTTGCCGATGTCGTGGAGCTTGAGGTCGAGGAAGACCTTGTGGCCGCCCTTGACCAGCCGCTCGGCGAGGCCGAGGCCGCCGGCATAGCCGAGGCGGTAGCCGATCTTGTAGAAGCTCGCGGCGTCGCCGATCCGCGCGATCAGGCGCTCGGCCTCGTCGGTGCTCGCCATGTCGAGGGCGACGATCAGGCGGTCGCGGGGGCTGATGGGCTCGGGCACGGGACCTCCAGGAATGTCGTCGGGCGCACCCATCACGGAGTGCGTCCCCGGAATCAAGCCCAGGCCGTCACGCCGGATGGCCGGCGGCGTCAGCCGGTGCGAGCCTCTTCATTGCCATCGCGAGTCCGGTTGAGAGTCTCCCGCCCTTTCCCGGACGACTGGAACGAAGTGGAAGGAGATCCGGGATCCAGCCGTAAGACTCGCCGCGAAGCGGCTCTGAATGTTGCATCGTTGCAGACATACGGGCGCTTCGCGACTTCCTGTGCTGGATCCCGGATCTCCTTCCGCTGACGCTCCAGTCGTCCGGGAAAGAGGCGGGGTTTGATTGGAACTCGGATTGGCCGATCACCGCGACGGCTCCCGTCCCACCTCCTCCGCCAATCGAGCCACCTCCGCCCGCAGGACCGGCAACAGCTCCGCCTCGAACCACGGATGCTTCCTGAGCCACGGCGTGTTGCGCCAGGACGGGTGGGGCAGCGGCAGCAGGCGGGGGCGTTGGGGCTCCAAAAAAATCTCGCGCCAGCGCGCCACGGTGCCGGTGAGGCCGCCGGGCTGGCGGCCGAGATGCCAGGCTTGCGCGTATTGCCCGATCAGCAGGATCAGCTCCAGGTCGGGCAGCCCGGCGAGGAGCGGTGCGCGCCAGGTCTCAGCGCATTCGCGCCGCGGCGGCAGGTCGCCGCCCTTGGAATCGTGGCCCGGGAAGCAGGCGCCCATCGGCACGATCGCGATCAGGTCGGGGTCGTAGAAGGCCGGCTCGTCGAGGCCGAGCCACGCGCGCAGGCGCTTGCCGGACGGGTCCTGGAACGGCACGCCGCTCTGGTAGGCCCGGTTGCCCGGCGCCTGGCTGGCGATGCAGATCCGGGCGCGGGACGTGCCCTGGACGATCGGCCGCGGCTCGACCGGGAGCGGCGGACCGTGGCGCGGCGCCTCGCGGCAGAGCCGGCAGGCGCGCACCCGCCCGGCCGTCTCGGCGAAGTCGGGCACGGATGAAAAAAGGGTGCGGCTTTCGCCGCACCCTGAAGTCGTCTCGGGTCCAAAACTGGAAGTCATCCCCTTCATATAGGGCAGGGGTTAAGGGTGTGGTGCGCGATCACACGCCACGGAGCGCCGCGAGGCGCGATCACACGCCACGGAGCGCCGTGAGGTCGAGGGGGAGCGAGCGCAGGCGCTGGCCGGTGGCGGCGAAGACCGCGTTTGCGATCGCAGGCGCCAGCACCGGTACGCCGGGCTCGCCGATGCCGGTGGGGGCGGCGGCCGAGGGCACGATATGGACCTCGACCTTCGGCATCTCGCTCATCCGGGTCGGCTCGTAGGCGTCGAAGTTCTTCTCCTGCACCTCGCCGTCCTTGAAGGTGATCTTGTTGCGCAGGACCGCCGAGAGCGCGAAGCCGACCGCGCCCTCGACCTGCGCCCGGATGATGTCCGGGTTCACCGCGACGCCGACATCGACCGCCGCCACGATGCGGTTCACCTTCACCTTGCCGGCCTCCGCCGTCACGTCGGCCACCATCGCGACGTAGGAGCCGAAGGATTCGTGCGCGGCGACGCCGTAGCCCCGTCCGGGCTTCTGCTCCCGGGCGCTCCAGCCCGCCTTCTCGGCGGCGAGCGTCAGCGCGGCGGAGAGCCGCGGCGCCTGTTTCAGCAGGCCGAGCCGGTAGGCCACCGGATCCTGGCCCGCCGCGTGGGCGAGTTCGTCGACGAACCCCTCCATCGCCTGCGCGGTGTGCGAGTGCCCGACCGAACGCCACCACAGGACCGGCACGCCCTCGCGGGCGTTGTGGACCTCGAACCGGTAGGCCGGAAGCGCGTAGGGCGTGTCGGACGCGCCCTCGACGGTGGTGGCGTCGACGCCGTCCTTCACCATCATCGCCTCGAGCGGCGTGCCGATGATGATCGACTTGCCGACGATGCGGTGCTCCCAGCCGGTGATCGCCCCCTTGGCGTCGAGGCCGGCGCGAATGCGGTGATAGGCGGCCGGGCGGTAATAGCCGCCGGTGATGTCGTCCTCGCGGGTCCAGACGAGGTGGATCGGGTTCTTCTCGCCCGTCGCCTTCAGGATCGCGGCGGCCTCGGCGATGTAGTCGGCGGAGGCCGTGGCGCGCCGGCCGAACGAGCCGCCGGCCCACAGCGTGGTGATGCGGATCTTGTCGGCGGTGGTGCCGAGGATGCCGGCGGCCACCGCCTGCTCGATGGTCTGGAACTGCGAGCCGGCATAGATCTCGTAGCCACCGTCGGCTGCGCGCTCGATCGTGGCGTTGAGCGGCTCCATCGGAGCATGCGCCAGGTAGGGGAAGCTAAACTCCGCCTCCAGCACCTTGGCCGCGCCCTTGATGGCGCCCGCGGCGTCGCCGCGCTGCGAGGCGACGAGGCCGGGCTTGTCGGCCATCGCCTTGTAGGCAGCCTGCTGCGACTCGGTCGACTGGCGCTCGGCGCCGGCATCGTCCCAGGTGAGCGTCAGGGCCTCGCGGCCCTTCATCGCCGACCAGGTGTCCTTCGCCACGACGGCGACGCCGCTCGGGATCCGCACCACCTGGACCACGCCCGGCACCGCCTTGGCGGCATTGTCGTCCACCGATTTCAGCGTCGCGCCGAAGCGCGGGGCACGGGCGACGAGGGCCGTGAGCTGGCCCGGCCGGCGCACGTCGAGGGCGTATTGCGCGCTGCCGTCGGTCTTCGACTTCGAATCGAGCCGCGGCAGCTTGGTGCCGATCAGCCGGAAGGCGGAGGGATCCTTGAGGGTCGGGTTCTCAGGGACCGGCTGCACGGCCGCCTTGGCGGCGAAGGCGCCGAAGCGGGACTCCTTGCCGCTGGCGTGGCGCAGCACGCCCTTCTCGATTCCGATCTCGCCGGCCGGCACCTTCCACTCCTGGGCCGCGGCCGCGACCAGCATCGCGCGGGCGGCGGCCCCGGCCTTGCGCAGCTGGATCCAGGAATTCGCCACCGCGGTCGAGCCGCCGGTGCCCTGGATCGGCCCGAAGGCGAGGTTGTTGTAGAGGCTGGCATCGGCCGGGGCGAAGACCGCGCGCATCTGCCCCCAGTCGGCGTCGAGCTCCTCGGCCACGATGGTGGCCAGGCCCGTCGTGTTGCCCTGGCCCATGTCGAGGTGCTTGATCACCACCGTCACGGTGTCGTCGGCGGCGATGCGCACGAAGGCGTTAGGTCTAGCCGGGGCCTTCGACAGGTCGGGGCCGCCCGCTGCCCGCGCGCCCTTCGGGTCGAGGTGGAGCCCGATCACCAGGGCGCCGCCGGCGGCGGCGGTGCCGCGCAGGAAGGCGCGGCGGGAGGAGACGATGTCTCCGCGCGTCTTGATTCTGTGGTTCAGCATGGCGGCGTCCCGGTCAGGCGAGGGAGCGGGCGGCGTCGTGGATCGCCGCGCGGATGCGCTGGTAGGTGCCGCAGCGGCAGACATTGCCGTCCATGGCGGCGTCGATGTCGGCGTCGCTCGGCTTCCTGTTCTCCGAGAGGAGGCCGATCGCCGACATCATCTGGCCCGACTGGCAGTAGCCGCACTGCACCACGTCGAGGTTGCGCCAAGCGGTGCGGACCGCCTCGGCCACCGGGCCGGCGATGCCCTCGATGGTGGTGATCTTCCCCTCGCCGACATCGCCGAGGCGGGTCTGGCACGAGCGCACCGGCTGCCCGTCGATGTGGACCGTGCAGGCGCCGCACTGCGCGATGCCGCAGCCGTACTTCGTGCCGGTGAGGTTGAGGTGGTCGCGGATCGCCCAGAGGAGCGGCATCTCGGGATCGGCCTCGACCTCGTAGGTCCGGCCGTTGAGGGTGAGCTTCGTCATCGTGCGCTTCCGACGAGAGGCTGGAACGGTTCCAGGGCTTCTTGTGTGCGGCTGCTCCTGGACCCTCGGCAAGCGGGACTGATGTGCGCCAGCGCACCCCTCCGCGCGTGCCCCAGCGGCAGGGCGGGACGGGAAATTCGTCCCATTCGATGCGATGCATTCTCGGGGTTGCGGCAGGAGGACCTTAACGAAGTTCGGTCAGCCTCTCCCGGACCGGCCGACGGTCCCACGCGGCGAGGAGCGGCAGACCCGATCGCGATGTCCGAAGTCACGGCGGAAATGGTCCAGCGCGGGCGCGGCCCGACGGCGGAGGAGGCGGCCCGGCGGCGCAAGGTCGCGCGGGACGTGCGCTCCGCCCGCGAGCGGCTGACCTCCTCGATCGGGCTCGAACGCGCCTTCGACTACGAGCTTTTGCGCGTCTACGCCCAGTACCGCATCGGCGCCTTTCTGCCGCTGGTGGTGCTGGCCTGCTGCATTGCCGCCGCCGCGATGTTCTGGGCGCCGGTGCTCCTCAGCGGCGCGTGGTGCGTCGGCGTGCTGGCGGTGATCGCCGGCAACACCGCGCTCGCCCGCTCCTTCCTGCGCCAGGATCCGGACGCGCTGTCGCTGCCCGCCTCGCGCCGGCGGGTGATCGTCGGCGAGGTGGTCCAGAGCGTCGCCTGGGCGCTGCTCGTCGTGATGCTGCTCCAGGTCGAGGCGGCGAACGCCCGCACCTTCGTGATGTTCGTCCTCGTCATCGTGGCCGCCGTGACCACGATGCTCGCCGCCACGGTGCCGCTCGGCGCCTATGCGGGCCTGCTGCCGCTCAGCGCCGCCACCGCGGCGCTCCTGTGCCTGTCGCGGGAGGCGGAAGCGGTCCTGCTCGTCGGCATGGCGGTCTGCGCGCAGCTGTTCTTCCTGTTCCTGTCGAACCACCTGCACGCCTCGACGGTCGCGGCGCTGCAATCGCGGGCCGAGAAGGACGCGATCTTCGGCGAACTGGAGCAAGCCAAGGCCAATTCCGACGAGGCGCGCCGGCGCGCCGAGGAGGCCAACCTCGCCAAATCCCGCTTCCTCGCCACCATGAGCCACGAGCTGCGCACGCCGCTCAACGCCATCCTGGGCTTCTCGGAGGTGATGAAGAACGAGGTGTTCGGCCCGCATTCCTCGGGCTCCTACCGGGAATACTCGACCGACATCCACGACAGCGGCCTGCACCTGCTCAACCTCATCAACGAGATCCTCGACCTCTCGCGCATCGAGGCCGGGCGCTACGAGCTCAACGAGGAGGCCCTCCAGCTCGCCTACGTGGTCGAGGAGAGCCGGCACATGATGACGCTCCGTGCGCGAGCCAAGAACCAGACCTTCCACGAGCTCATCGATCCCACCCTGCCGCGGCTCTGGGCCGACGAGCGGGCGTTGCGCCAGATCGTGCTCAACGTCCTGTCGAACGCGATCAAGTTCACGCCGCCGGGGGGCGAGATCACCATCAAGGTCGGCTGGACCTCGTCGGGCGGGCAGTATGTCAGCGTGAAGGATACCGGTCCCGGCATCCCCGAGGACGAGATCCCGACGGTGATGTCGTCCTTCGGCCGAGGTTCGCTGGCGATCAAGACCGCCGAGCAGGGGTCGGGCCTGGGGTTGCCGATCGTGAAGGGCCTCGTCGACCTGCATGGCGGCGGCTTCCAGCTGAAGTCGCGCCCGCGCGAGGGCACCGAGGTGATCGTCACCTTCCCGGCGACCCGGGTGATGGATGCCCTGCCGGCGCTGGCGGAGGAAACGCCGGTGCGGCCGGTTCGGGCGGCGTGAGGGGCCGGCGCGACGTGCCTCCGTGCGGCGTGCGACTCCACGACCCGGCCTGATTGAAGCCGTTGATACTCAAACCCTCTGCGTCATCCCGGGGCTCGACGCAGTCGAGAACCCGGGATCCATAACCGCCGAGGGTGGCCGAACAAAGCGATCCGCGTTCCGCCTTCTTCCTATAACCTCAGCGGTTATGGAACCCGGGTTCCGCTTTCGCGGCCCCGGGATGACGCGGAGGGGTTGCAAGTCTCTCCGTTGACGCTCTGCCGCGCCAGCCCCCTCACCCCAGCGGAATATCCAGCACGAACTGCGCCCCCGGCCCGCCCTCCGCGGTGCTGAGGCGCCCGTCGAGCTGGCGGATCAGGCTGGCGATGATCTTGAGACCCAGCGAGCGCTGGCGCATCGACACGTCGAAGCCCGGCGGCAGGCCGACGCCCTCGTCGCGGACCGAGAGGCGCAGGCCCTCGTCGCGCACCGCGAGGCTGACCCGCACTGGCCCGGTGCCCTGCGGATAGGCGTGCTTGACGGCGTTGGTCACCAGCTCGTTGACGACGAGGCCGATCGGGATCGCCTGGTCGGCGCTGATCACCTTCGAATCGGCCTCGCAGGCGAGGTCGTGGCCCGGCGCCTCCTCCCGGAGCTTCGCCACCAATTCGCGCAGGAAGTCGGCCAGCTCGACCATCCCGAGCTGGTGGATGCCGCGCCAGAGGTGGTCGTGCACCTCCGCCACCGTGGCGATGCGCGCGCCCGCATCTTCGAGGGCGTGGCGCACCTCCTCGGACTGGGCGTCCCGCGCCTGGAGCCGCAGCAGGCCCGCCACCACGCCGAGGCTGTTCTTGACCCGGTGGCTCATCTCCCGGGTGAGCTGCACCTGGTGGTCGAGGGCGTCGCGCAGGCGCGCATCGCCCTGGTGGCGCTCGACCGCGATGCCGATCAGGCCGGCGAAGCCCGCGAGGAATTCCTGGTCGGCGCGGTCGAAGCCGTGGCCCTCGGTGCCCCAGGCCTCGAGCACGCCGTAGGCCCGCCGGCTCTCGTCGCCGAGCGCGATCGGCACGTTGACCGCGTGGCAGGGGCCGGCGGGCGCCGGTCCCCCCGGCCGGCGCAGGGCCTCCGGCAGCAGCGCTTCCGACAAGAGACCCTTCGGTACCTGGAAGCGCGCCCCGTCATGCTCGGCTCCCGGGCGGATCCCGTTGGCGAGCACGCCGGCCCCGGTGCGGAACGCGTAGGCCGCCGGCGTCGCCTCGTCCCCGGCCGCGAAATCCGTCCCGACCCGGTCGTCGCCGAGACCCGTGCAGGCCCGGATCACGAAGGCGTGATCGCTGGCGCGGTATTCCAGGACCTGGCAGCACGCCGCGCCCAGGGCCTCGGCGCAGAGCTCGCTCGCCCGCGCCAGCAGCGCGTCGAGGTCGCGGGTCTGCAGCGCCATCCGGGCGAAGGCGCCCAGCAGCGCCTGCTGCCGCAGCCGGTACGGCAGTTCCGCCCGGCCGTTCCCGGCCTCGTGCGCCTCGCGGATCGACCCGTCACTCGCCATCCACCGGGACTCTCGCAAACTCGGGGTGCTGTCCCCAGGGTGCCTTCCCCCTCCGAGGTGCCTTCCCCGAAGGCACGTCGGATGGCCGGACTCTTACGCCATCCTGCCCCGAGCACAAGCCGAGCAACAGGCCGAGTCGACGGGCCTGAGCAGAGTTGCACAGGGCAACTCTGCTTAGCTCCTTGTTTTTGCATCATTTCTACCGCCGAACCGGTGACCACTTCGGCGAATGATGCTTAGAGCAGGCGCCGCCGGCGCTCGACCAGGCGCAGGATCATCGGGGTCAGGATCAGCTGCATCGCGAGGTCGAGCTTGCCGCCGGGGATCACCACCGAGTTCGCCCGCGACATGAAGCTGCCGGCGATCATCGAGATCAGGTAGGGGAAGTCGATGCCGCGGGGGTCGCGGAAGCGGATCACCACCATCGATTCGTCGGCGGTCGGGATCCAGCGGGCGACGAACGGGTTCGAGGTGTCGACCGTCGGGATGCGCTGGAAGTTGATGTCGGTGTTGGTGAATTGCGGGCAAATGGTGGTGACGTAGTCGGGCATCCGGCGCAGGATCACGTCGGTCACCGCCTCGGTCGAGTAGCCGCGGGCGGCCTTGTCGCGGTGGAGTTTCTGGATCCATTCCAGGTTGATCACCGGCACCACGCCGATCCTGAGATCGGCTTGGCCCGCGATGTCGATCCGCTCGGTGGTCAGCGCCCCGTGCAGGCCCTCGTAGAACAGGAGGTCCGACCCTTCCGGAAAATCCTCCCAGGGCGTGAAGGTGCCGGGCTCGGCGTGGAAGCGCGCGGCGTCCTCGGCATCGTGCACGTAGTGCCGGGTGCGGCCGCGGCCCGAGGCGGCGTAGTCGCGAAACACCGCCTCCAGCTCGGTGAGCAGGTTCGCCCGCTCGCCGAAATGGCTCAGGGTCGGCTCCCGCGCCTCCGCCTCGCGCATCGCCGCCCGGTCGAGGGCGTGGAAGGCGTCGCCCTCGATGAACACCGCCGCCACGCCCTCGCGGCGAAAGATCTGCTCGAAGGTGTTGCGCACCGAGGTGGTGCCGGAGCCCGACGACCCGGTCACCGACACGATGGGGTGGAGCGCCGACACCGCGGGTCAGGCCCGCAGCAGCCCGCGCGGGGCGAAGAGCGGCGAGCCGCCGGCATCGCGGTCCGCTTCGAGGCGGCGGGCGAGGTCCGCCACCGCCCGGGCCGGCCCGATGGCCAGCGGCGTCGTCCGGTCGAGGCGGCCGGCGGGGAGGTCGAGGATCGCGCGCCCGCGCTCGTCGGTGGCCGCCCCGCCGGCCGCCTCGACCGCGAGCGCGATCGGCGCCGCCTCGTGGACGAGCCGGAGCCCTCCATTCTCGCGAAGGTCCGCCGGCCGGAGGTGCAGGCCGCCGCGGGTCAGCACCCGCTGGGCGCAGGCCGCGAGGGAGGCGAGGGGGGCGGCCCGCGTCCCCTCGCCGCCGATCGCGTCTGGCGGTACGCGCAGCACGGCCGGCGGCCGGAAGGTGCCGCTCCGGGGATCGAGGATCCGCGTCGTCGTCGCGGTGCCGTCGGTCAGGGTCAGGAGGGTGCGCGGGCCGTAGACGACGAAGCCCGCCGCGACCTGGGTCCGGCCCGGGGCCAGGAAGGCCGCCTCGGGATCCGGCCCGGCGGGCCTCAAGGAGAACAGCGTCCCGGCCGGCATCCCACCCTCGAGGTCGTCCGCCCCCTCGAGGGGCGAGAGGGCGAGGACGTAGTCGGCGCCGGCGAGGCGCGGCTCCGGCCGCTCCGCGTCGCGCCAGGCGAGGGCGGCGATCTCGGCCCCGCGCAGGGCCTCGGCGAAGATCCGCCGGGCGGCGGCCCGCGGGTCCCCGGGAAGCGTCGCGATCAGCGCGGCGGTCGCCGCCGCCGCGGCCGCGAGGGCGGCGAGCACCGGCCCGGCGGCCGGCTGGCGCCGCGGCGGCGGCATGTCGGTGCGGGCGCTCAGAAGCATGTGCGACTCCGGAAGATGCCCCAGATGGAACGGATGCCCCAGATGGACCTGCCCGTGGTCTCGGCCGCAGCTTAGGCGCGGACCCGGATTGCGTCATCCTGTCCCGAAGTACGGGATGCGCCGGGGCGGGCCGCGATGTCGGATCGGAGTCTCACCTCACACTCCAGGGGCCGGGAAGCGGGGCCGAGGAACCGGATGGCGCAGGACCGGATACGCAACCTCTCGCTCAAGCAGCTCCACGCCGTCGCGGCGATCGCGCGGCTCGGCACGATGACGCGCGCCGCGCAGGAGCTGAACGTGACCCCGGCGGCCCTGACCGCGCGGATCAAGGGGCTCGAGGACGAGATCGGCCTGCTCCTGTTCGACCGCACCCATGCGGGGCTGAAGCCGACCGATGCCGGCCGCGAGCTGCTCTGGGCGATCGACAGCATCGGCACCGTGCTGGAGACCTGCACCGAGCGGCTGCGGACCCTGCGCGGCGGCCAGGGCGGCCGGGTCTCGCTCGGCGTGGTCTCGACCGCGAAGTACTTCGCGCCGCGGATCGTCGGCGGCTTCGCCCGCGCCCATCCGGGGATCGAGATCGACCTCGTGGTCGGCAACCGCGGCGCCACCGTCGAGGCCCTGCGCGACTATCGGGTCGACCTCGCCCTGATGGGCCGCGCGCCCCGGGACTTCCCGATCACCGCCGAGACCGTCGGACCCCATCCCCTGGTGGTGATCGCCGCCCCCGACCACCGCTTCGCCGGGCGGCGCGGCCTGACCCGGGCTGAACTGGCCGAGGAACCGTTCCTGGTGCGCGAATACGGCTCGGGCACCCGCACGGTGTTCGAGGAGTTTATGGCCGGCCTGATGATCCGCCGCGCCCGCATCGGCATCGACAGCGGCTCGAACGAGACCATCAAGCAGACCGTGATGGCGGGTCTCGGGGTGGCGCTGATCTCGGGCCACACCGTGGCGGCCGAGGTGGCCGACGGCCGGCTCGTGCTCCTCGACGTCGAGGGCCTCCCGATCCGCCGCGACTGGTTCTCGGTGCGCCGGGCCGACAAGGTGCTGAGTCCCGCCGGCCAGGCGTTCTGGGATTTTCTGGTCGAGGAGGGCGCCGCCTGGCTGCCGGAGCTGCCGGATCCGGCCGGCTAGAGCAGCGCCTCGGCACGCGGCGGCGACAGGCGACGCAACAATGATCGACAGGTGCTGGAGTAACTGTCCACGCTCCCACCTTTCCCGGACGACTGCAGCGTCAGCGGAAGGAGATTCGGGAAAGGGCGGCAGGACCGTGTGCGGCCGTCGCGGATCGAGGCGTTGCGGAGGGTCAGGCCGCCTCGTCCGCGCGCGGCGCAACCTCGACCGGCACCTCCCGGGGAAGGGATGGCACCCGGGCCCAGGGCTCGATCCGGAACGGGACGTCGCGCAGGTGCGCCGAGGCGCTGGCGCCGACCGCCATGATGTCGTCCCAGCGCGACAGGAAGGCGGCGACGCAGGCCGGATCGAAGTGGCGGCCGCTCTCCGCCGCGATGCAGGCCCGCGCCTCGGCGAGCGGCATCGCCGCCTTGTAGGAGCGCTCGGTGGTCAGCGCGTCGAACACGTCGGCGACGGCGACGATCCGGGCGGCGAGGGGGATCGCCTCGCCGGACAGGCCGTTCGGGTAGCCGCCGCCGTCCCAGCGTTCGTGGTGGGATTCGGCGATCTCCGCCGCGAGGCCGATCAGCTCGCAGTTGCTGCCGCCAAGGATGCGCTTGCCGATCGCCGCATGCGTGCGGATCAGGGCGAATTCCTCCTCGTCGAGGCGGCCGGGCTTGAGCAGCACGCTGTCGGGAATCGCGACCTTGCCGACGTCGTGGAGCGGGGCCGCGAGATAGACGCGGCGGCAGAGATCCGCGTCGAGCCCGAGCGCCTCGGCCATGATCTGGCTGTAGCGGGCGACGCGCCAGGTGTGGTCGCCGGTGTCGTTGTCCCGGTACTCGACCGCCAGCGAGAGGCGGAAGATGATCTCGGCCTCGCGCTCGCGCAACGTCCGCACCGCCGTCTCGACCTCGCCGGCGAGCCAGGAGGCCTGGTCGTCGAGGCGTCGCACGGCGGTGGCCAGCCGCACCAGATTGCGCAGCCGGACCTGGAGCTCGACGCGGCCGGTGCGCTTGTCGAGGAAGTCGGTGGCACCCGCATCCAGGGCGGCGAGGCGCACCGCGTCGCTCACCTCGCTGGTGATCATCACGATCGGCACCTGGGCGTAATGCGCGATCCCCCGCAACTGGCGGATGACGGACACGCCGTCCATCTCGGGCATGTTGTAGTCGACGAGCACGAGGTCGAAGGCGCACATCCGCGCCTCGTCGAGCGCCAGCAGCGGATTCCGGAAGATGGAGGTGACGGCCTGCCGGTCCTGCTCCAGCAGCCGCTTCATCTGGGCCAGCACCGCCTGGCTGTCGTCGATGACAAGTACGTCCATCTGCCATCCCCCGCGGCGCACGACCGCCGGCCTTGGGCCGGGTCCCGCGGCATGGGAAGCCGGACGGCTCCCCGCATTCGAAGCCAGGGTTCGATCCCTGTCTCGTGAGAGGATGGGGTTTCCGAGCTTAACTCTCAGTAAATGATCGATCGGGAGCCGGGGATCCGTGCTGGAGGCCGCGCTCTCGCGGCGACCCGGTTCCGGTTCCATGACTTAACGGTGATCTACACGCAGGCCTGACGGATCGCAGGCGGGTGGGCCAGAGGCCGGGCAGCGCTGAAAACGATCCCGGCTTCCGCAGCCGGTACCGGGAATACTCCGCACCGGATCGACTGGATTGTATTCCTGATATTGGAAACGCTGGAGCGTGTCGTCGAGACGAACGCCCGAATCTGCAGTGCGATGTCGGGGGATACGGTCGGATCTGTTCGGCCGGTGGCGTGCACATCGCCGATCGTCGCGAGCCGCGACCGGCGGGGAGCGGAGCGGCCGGACGGCCGCTCGCGCGGGAATCTCGCGCTCAGAAGAAGAAGCGCGGACCGTAGACCCGGCGATACGGCCGGTAATAGGGCCGGTAGTACGGCCGATAATACGGGCGATAGGCGCGCCGGTAATACGGACGGTAGTAGCGGCGGTAGGGCCGGTAGCCGTAATACCGGCGGTAGGGCCGGTAGCGGTAGTAGCGGCGATAGTAATAGGCCTTGTCGACCAGCGGCGCGGCGGCGCTGGCCTCGGCCGCGAGGGCGCCGGCGCTCGGCAGGGCGGCGGCGGAACTGCGGCTGGTGCCGAGCCCGAGCCCGGCGACGAGCAGGGTCAGGACCAGGCTGATCCATCGAAGGGCACGCATGGTGTCGGTCTCCCTCGGGCAGCGCGGCGCTCAAGGCCGCCGCCCCGGCTGGTGGATGGCAACGAGGCTCGGTTCCCGCCCGTGACGGAGGGGCGGGACGCCCGCCGGAGCTCCGAGGGGCGGTGGTGGTCATCTAGATGCGCCCGGCCCCGCTTCAATCGAGGAGGGCGAAAAACTTGCGGTGATCTTGATCCGTCGCAGCGGTCTTGTTCGGACAGGTCTTGTGCGAGGATGCCTCGCTCGCGCAGGTCCTGTCGGGCAGGTTCTTCCAATGACGTGTCGCGGTCCCGGCCTGCGGCCCCGGGCTCGCTTGCCGGGAGGTGGCGCGCCGCCTACCTGTCGGATCCGCCATCGGAGACCCCGCCCCGCCATGCCGTTCCGGCCCCTCGCCGCCCTGCGCGCCCTCCTGCCCGAACGATGGGCCCGCCGCCACCCGGTGGTCCCGGTCGTGCGCCTGAGCGGCGCCATCGGGGCGGTCTCGCCCCTGCGGGCCGGGCTCTCCCTCGGCGCCTGCGCGCCGGCCCTGGAGCGGGCCTTCGGCATGAAGGGGATCCGGGCGGTGGCGCTCGTCGTCAACTCCCCCGGCGGCTCGGCGGCGCAGTCGCACCTGATCTTCCGCCGCATCCGGGCGCTCGCCGCCGAGGCCGGTGTGCCGGTCCTCGCCTTCGTGGAGGACGTCGCGGCCTCCGGCGGCTACATGATCGCCTGCGCCGGCGACGAGATCTTCTGCGATCCGTCCTCCCTCGTCGGCTCGATCGGGGTGGTCTCGGCGGGGTTCGGCTTCACCGGGCTGATCGAGCGCCTCGGCGTCGAGCGCCGGGTCCACACCGCCGGCAAGGCCAAGGCGATGCTCGACCCGTTCCGGCCCGAGAACCCGGACGACGTCGCGCGCCTCAAGGACATCCAGGCCGACGTGCAGGCGATGTTCACCGAGCTGGTGACGAGCCGCCGGCCCGGTCTCAAGGGCGATCCCGACGAGCTGTTCTCCGGCGCGGTCTGGACCGGCCGCCAGGGCCTGGCGCTCGGCCTCGTCGACGGCCACGGCGACGTCCGCTCGGTCCTGCGCGCCCGCTTCGGCGACACGGTCCGGTTGCCGGTCGTCGAGCAGGTCCGTGGCGGCCTGCTCTCGCGGCTGCTGCGCCGGCGCGAGCCGGGGGCCGTCGGCCTCGCGGCCTTCGAGGGGGCGCTCGCCGCCCTCGACGAGCGCGCCGCCTTCTCCCGCTACGGCTTGTAGGCCGTCACGGCGCGGCCGGTTCGTCGCGCAGGCTCGCCGGCAACTGCGTCAGGCACAGGATCTGGTCCTGGCGCTCGTAGGTCTCGCGCTCGCGGATCGCCCGCTCGACCTCCTCGGTGCCGGCTGTGGAATAGCGCAGGCCGAACGGGATCGAGCCGTCCTTCGGGTAGGTCGCGAGCTTGCGCCGGGTCTCGGCCCGGCAATAGGCGGCCCAGTCCTGCGACAGGCCGAGCCGGCGGGCGTACTCCGCCACCGCGACGCCGACCCGCTTCTGCGCCTCCCGCTCGCTGCGGGCGAGCGCCCGGTCGTCGAGGCCGTTGATGAGCCCGCTGACCACGAAGCCGAGGGCGACCGCGATCGACATCAGAACGAACAGGCTGCGCATTCCGGGGCCTGCTCCCTCGCGGCGGCGTCGGGCCTAGGTGTCGCGCGGCGCCCGTTCGGCAAGCCGGCCGGGTTCAGTACGACGGGCCGTAGGAATAGTACGTCGCGCCGTAGGGCGACGGGTAGGTCGCCCCGACCGGCTGCCAGCCGTCGTTGCCCCACGGATCGGAGGAGCGGCGACGCGCGACGCGGGGGGCTTGGGCATAGCCGGGCTGGGCGTAGCCGGCCTGGGCGTAGCCGTCCTCGTCGAGGCGCTCCCGGCGGGCCCTCGCTTCCCGGCGCGGGGACGTGCGGCCGGCGAGGACGGTCTCGTCGCCGCCGATCACCACCCGGGTGTTGCCCATGCCCTCGGCCTTGACGAGGGCGTAGAGCGTCGCGGCCTTGCCCGGCGCCAGGCGCACGCAACCGTGGGAGGCGGGGGTGCCGAGGCGGGAGGTGTGGTTGCTGCCGTGGATGGCGTGGCCGCGGCCGGTGAAGAAGATCGCGTGCGGCATCGGCGCGTCGTCCCACTCGCGCGAGCGGTAATCGACCACCATGCGCGAGGGCGAGAAGGCGCCCCGCGGCGTGCTGTAGCCGTCCATGCCGGTCGAGACCGGCCAGTCGTAGAGCGTCTGCCCGTCGCGGGTCACGGTCATCCGCTGGGTGGTCTTGTCAACCCGGATCAGGATTCCGGCCTGCGCCTCGTCGGTCCGAACACTGGCTCCTGCAACGCAGAGGGTGACGAGCAGGGCTGCTGCGGCGCGCATCGTGAAGAATCCCTTATCCGGCAGGACGCGGAGGCGATATGCCACGCTTGGGCACCGGAATGACGTGCGCGCCGCGCTCAGGTTCCCCGGTTTCCCTGGGGTTTACTGCGCAGAAACCATTATGTGCCGGCCACTTCCGGCTCCCAGCCGATCGCCCGCCGCAGGAAGGCGGCGCCGAGCGCCGCGAAGGCGGCGGTCTCGGCGCTGGTCTTGCCGTGGGAATGGCCGCCGGCCTCGGGCTCGTAGAAGCGGGCGGGGTAGCCGAGCGCCTGGAGTTTCGCCGCCATCTTGCGGGCATGGCCCGGATGCACCCGGTCGTCGCGCCGCGTCGTGGCGATCAGGATCGGCGGGTAGGGCTTGCCGGCCTCCGCGACGTGGTAGGCCGAGATGTGCTGCAGGAAGGCCCAGTCCGCCGGGTCGTCGGGATCGCCGTACTCGGCGATCCAGCTCGCGCCCGCCAGAAGCTTGGTGTAGCGGCGCATGTCGATCAGCGGCACGGTGCAGAACAGTGCGCCGAAGCGCTCCGGATAGCGCGTCAGCATGTTGGCGATGAGGAGCCCGCCGTTGGAGCCGCCCTCGGCGGCGATGCGGCCGGGCCGGGTCACGCCGCGGCGGACTAGGTCGGCGGCCACCGCCGCGAAATCGTCGTGGGTGAGCGCCTTGCCCTCGCGCCGCCCGGCCTCGTGCCAGCGGGTGCCGAACTCGCCGCCGCCGCGGATGTTGGCGACGACCCGCGTGCCGCCCTTGGCCAGCCAGAGCCGGCCGAGCACCGCCGAGTAGCCGGCGAGGTTCGTGACCTGGAAGCCGCCGTAGCCCGAGAGGTGCACCGGCGCCTCGCCGGTCTCAGCCGGAGGGCCGGCCTGGACGTAGGGGATGCGCTCGCCGTCGCTCGAGACCGCCTCGTGCCGGGTCACCACCAGGCCGTCGGCCTCGAACAGGGACGGAGCCTGCTTCAGGAGCCTCGGGGCGGCGAGGTCGGGGCGGGTGCTCAGCAGGGTCGAGGGGGTGACGGGATCGTTGGCCGCCACCATCAGGTCGCCGTTCGATTCCTCCTCCTCGCCGTCCATCGACCACACGCTGACGACGCCGAGCTCCGGCAGGCCGGCGACGCGGCTCTCGGCCCAGCCGCCCGCGCCGGGGGTGAAGACCGGAAACACCGCCTTCAGGTCGTCGAGGACCGAGATCACCAGGTGCCCGCCGGTCCAGAAGAAGCCCTGCAGCGCCCGGCGCGGGCCAGGGGTGAACAGGATCCGGAAACCTCTGTCCCCGGCGAGAAAAGCGTCGAGCCCGATGCCGAGAACGCTGTCGGCCGGGTGGGTCGCGCCGCCCACCGTCCACGGCGTGCGGGTGCGGATGGCGAGATGGCCGCGATGCCAGTGGGCGTCGGCATCGGTCGGGATGTCGAGGCGGGTCTTCGGTCCGGTGCGGTCGCCGAGGTCGATCGTGCCGTCGAAGAAGCCGGTGCGCTCGGCGAAGACCAGGCGCTCCGGTGTCGCCTCCCGGTCCGGATAGCCGTAGGCGACCATGCTGGCCGGGCCGGCGGAGAAGATCACCGGGGCGCTCAGCGGGTCGGTGCCCCGCCGCCACAGCCGCACGGTGCGGGCGTAGCCCGCCTGCGTCGCGTGCTCGGGGCCGCCGAGCGGGCTCGCCAGCAGCAGCGTGTCGGGATCGAGCCAGACCGGGATGCTCTTGGCCTCCGGCAGCGTGAAGCCGTCCGGGACGAAGCGGCGCTCGGTCACGTCGAACTCGCGCAGAACGGTCGCGTCGCCGCCGCCGCGGGAGAGCTGGATCAGGGCGCGCGCGTGGCTCCCCGGCAGGCTCGAAGCACCGCTCCACACCCAGTCCTCACCCTCATCGCGGGCGAGGGCGTCGAGGTCGAGGAGCACGTCCCAGGCCGGCTCGGGCTTGGCGTACTCGTCCTCCGTCGTGCGCCGCCACAGGCCGCGGGGATGCTCGGCATCCTGCCACAGGTTGTAGAGGAGGCCGCCGCGCCGGGTGACGCCTGGGATCTTGTCCGGCCGGTCGAGGGCGGCCTTCAGGCCGTCGCGGTCGGCGGCGTAGCGGCCGTCCGCGAGGCTTGCGAGCGTGTCGGCGT
This sequence comes from Methylobacterium sp. 174MFSha1.1, assembly GCF_900116815.1. Lineage (NCBI taxonomy): Bacteria > Pseudomonadati > Pseudomonadota > Alphaproteobacteria > Hyphomicrobiales > Methylobacteriaceae > Methylobacterium > Methylobacterium sp. 174MFSha1.1. Next base: position 27,591 of record NZ_FPCB01000059.1, read on the forward strand.
TCTGCGCCTCGACCCAGGCGAGCGCCCGCTCCCCGTCGATCTCCTCGAGCCAGAGATGCGGATCGTCGTCGGGAGCCTGGAGGGTCGGGCGAGGATCGGGGGTCAGCGGCATGCTTGGCTCGTCGGTTGGCGTTTCGCGAGAAGATCTAGCTGGGCCGCGGACCGGGTCCAGGGCGATGCCCGCGGGGAAATCCGGGGCTCGGGCGTGCCACGCCGTCATACGGGTGCAACAGCCCGTCTGTTTGAGGGGGGAGACAGGGCGCAGGTCGGCACCGGCCCGGGAGGACCCGCATGACCGGTACCGGCATCGCCGCCATCATCTGCCTCGCACTCACGGTGATCAACCTCGCGAGCCTCGCCATCGCCTTGCGCCGCCTCGGCCGGGCCGATCCGGACCGGGCCGGGACCGTGGACGTCCCCGTCACGGTGGTGCGGCCGGTCTGCGGCCTGGAGACCTACAGCGAGGAGACCCTGGGCTCCGGCTTCCGCCTCGCCTATCCGCGCTACGAGCTGATCTTCTGCGTCGCCCGGGCGACCGACCCGATCGTGCCCCTGGTCGAGCGGCTGATCGCCGCCCATCCCGGCGTGCCGGCGCGGCTGATCGTCGGCGACGAGCGGGTGAGCGACAACCCGAAGCTCAACAACTGCATCCGCGGCTGGGACGAGGCGCGCCACGACTGGATCGTGCTCGCCGATTCGAACGTTTTGATGCCGGCCGACTACATCCAGCGTCTGCGCGCCGCCTGGCGCCCCGATACCGGCCTCGTCTGCTCGACACCGGTCGGCACCCGGCCCGGCAGCTTCTGGGCCGAGGTCGAGTGCGCCTTCCTCAACACCCTGCAGGCGCGCTGGCAATATGTCGGCGAGGCCCTCGGCCTCGGCTTCGCGCAGGGCAAGAGCATGCTCTGGTACCGCCCCCTGCTGGACGCGCAGGGCGGCATCCGGGCGCTCGGCGCCGAGATCGCCGAGGACGCTGCCGCCACCAAGCTGGTGCGGGCGATGGGCCGCAAGGTCCACCTCGTCGCCGCGCCCTTCGCCCAGCCCCTCGGGCCGCGCCGCGCCGGCGAGGTGTGGTCGCGCCAGCTGCGCTGGGCGCGGCTGCGCCGCGTCACCTTCCCGCTGTACTTCGCCCCCGAGATCGGCACCGGCGCGGTGATCCCGATGCTGGCGGCCTATCCCGCGGCGGGCGGGGGCTTCTCCGGCCTCGCGGCGATGCTCGGCACGGCCGCCGCCTGGTACGGCGCCGAGTGGCGGCTCGCTGCCCGCAACGGCTGGCCGCGCTCCTGGCGCTGGCCGCTCGCCTGCCTCGCCCGCGACCTGCTGTTCGTCCCGATCTGGCTCGCCGCCTGGGTCGCCCGCGACATCGTCTGGCGCGGCAACGCCATGGACATCCGCACCAAGCCGGCGCGCCTCGGTGCCGACGCCCCGGCGACGGTTCCATAACGCTTGACGATCGCCCCGGACGGGATCACGCTCCCATCCGGCTCTCCCGCCCGAGGCGGGGAGGGCGACACCGAAGGAGGGGGGCATGACGCCACCCATGAGGCGGGCCGCGACCATCGCCCCGGCAGCCATTCGGGCCGGGGCGTAGCGGCAGATCCCGCGGATGACGGGGCGGAGGCGGCCCCACGGGGCGGTGAAGCCACGCGACGCGCGCGCCTTCCGGTGACCGATGAGCCCCGATCTCGGCCGCTTCCGTTCTGCTTTTATTGTTTTATTCAGCAAGACTCGGTGAGAGATCCGTCACCGAACGAGGTGACTCCAAACCGTTGCGCACCTTTCTCAAGATCGTGTTAGGATAGGTCTGCCGACTTGCCTCCCTCCGTGTCATCCCGGGGCCGCACAGCGGAACCCGGGATCCATAACCGCCGAGGGTCGAGAATGAAACGGAAGACGTCCCGCTTCATCCGAGCGCGTCAGCGGTTATGGATCCCGGGTTCTCGGCTTCGTCGAGCCCCGGGATGACGCTGAAGACGTCAATACTGTAAGGGATTCGGACAAGTTCTGCGTGTGCAAGTGGAGTGAATTCCTGGACGCGCTCGCGAACAGCGTTTCACGCCTCCGGCACCATCCAGATCCGCGTCAGCCGCGCCAGACGCACCAGGGCGTCCTGGAAGCGCTCGGGCGTGTCCTCGACCCGCGCGTGGATGCCGAGCGGGCTCAGGCTGACGACGCGGGCCTCGACCTCGCCGATCGTCGCCGCCGCGACCTGGATCGGGGTGCCGGGAGCTAGCTCCGCCGTCGCCACCGGGGCCAGCAGCAGGCCGCCGCGGCTCAGGTTCAGGATCTCGGTGCGGTAGCTCCGGCCGCCATGCCGCAGCCGCGCCGACAGGGTGACGGGAAAGCGCCGGTCGCGCCGCCGCTCGCTGCCGAATCGTGCGTCGGTCGCCATCGCCGCCGACGCTGGGGAAGTCGAACCGATCTGTGGTGTGTGGGACGTAGGGTTCATGCCGGTTCTGGTCGCAGAGACAGGTTAAGTCTCGTTTAATGAATCCGTGATTAACTATCTTCTGACAAGTTTTCGCTCTTTCACCGAGACCGCTCCCGCTATGACGATGGGACTCGAGGCAGGCCCGCACCCGGTGGTTTTCCGGGCGCGGAAGATGGCGCGCGGCGCGACGCACCGAGGCATCACGGCGTGAGCCCTGCGACGGATCATGACGCGCGCCCCGGCTGGCGCGCCGTCTTTGCGCGCCTGTTCGGGCGCGGGGCGGCGGGGCGGCTCGTCGATGGCTGCCCGGACCTCGTCGCCGAGATCGACGGCGCGGGCCGGCTCGTGCGCGCCTCGCCGGCGAGCCGGGGGCTGACGGGCCGCGCGCCCGAGACCCTCGCGGGCCTTGCTCTGGCCGATTGGGCCCACCCCGAGGACCGCGCCGGCGTGGCGGCTCTGCTCGCCGGCGGCGGCGGCGCCCTGATGCACCGCCTGTCCCACGCCGACGGCCGCTGGATCTGGGTCGAGACCCGCCTGTCGTCCGGGGGGCCTCCCTTCGTCGCGGCGATCCGCGACGCGGCCGCGCGCCAGGACACGGAGGCGTCGCTCCGGGCGAGCCGGGCGCATTACCGCGCGCTCGCCGACACGCTGCCCCAGCTCGTCTGGATGGAGCGCACCGATACCGGCGAGACCGTCTATGCCAACCCGGCCTTCGAGCGCTATTTCGGCGCGATCGGGCCGGGCCGGGCGGCGCGGCAGGAGCGCTACCACCCCGACGACCGGGCGCGGATCGCCGCGGCTTTGGTGCAGGGGGCCCTGGCCAAGGGACCCCCGGGACACGATGGCAGCGGCGAGGCGAAGGGCCGCCTGCGCGACCGCGACGGCACCTATCGCTGGCACCAGCTCTCGTTCCAGCCCCTGCGCAAGGACGACGCGCTCCTCGGCTGGCTCGGCTCGGCCCTCGACATCGACGAGATCCTGGCCGCCCGCAAGGCGCTGGAGGAGACCGGCGACCTCCTGCGCCTCGCCCAGGAGGCAGCGGGCGCCGGCCTGTTCGACCTCGACCTCGTCACCCGCGAGGTGACCCTGGCGCCCGAGAGCGCGCGGCTGCACGGGCTTCCCGCCGACCGGCCGGCGGTGATCGGGCTCGGCGCTTGGCTGCGGCGGCTGGTGCCGCCGGACCGCAAGCCGGCCCTCGCCGCCTTCCGCGGCGCGGTGGCGGGCGGGGGCACCTTCGACATCGCCTTCCGGGTCCAGGTGCCCGGCGGCCAGCGCTGGATCCAGGCGATCGGCCGGCTCTGCCGCGACCGGGACGGCCGCGCCCTGCGGGTGACCGGCCTCAACCTCGACATCTCGGCCCGCAAGGACGCCGAGGCCGGGCTCGTCGCCGCCAAGGCGGCCGCCGAGGCGGCGAAGGCCGCGGCGGAGACGGCCAAGGTCGCCGCCGAGCGGGCGAACGCCGCCAAGACCGATTTCCTTTCGGCGATGAGCCACGAGATCCGCACGCCGCTGAACGCCGTGATCGGCTTCACCGGCCTCCTGGCCCAGGCCGAGGGCCTCGAGCCGGAGCAGCGACGCCATGCCGGCCTCGCCCGCGCCTCGGCCGGGGGGCTGCTGACCCTCGTCAACGACATCCTCGACTTCTCCTCGGTCGAGGCCGGGTCGGTCGCGCTGAGGCCCGAGCCGTTCGCGATCGAGGCCCTGGCGGAGGGCTGCCTCGGCGTCGTCGGGGCGGCGGCGGCCGAGAAGAGCCTCGCGGTCACGAGCACCATCGATGCGAGCCTGCCGCGCCACCTCGTCGGCGACGAGGCGCGGCTGCGCCAGATCCTCCTCAACCTCCTCAACAACGCGGTGAAGTTCACCCCCCGCGGCAGCGTCGCCCTCTCGCTGCGCCACGAGGGCAGCGGCCGGGAAGGCGAGCGGATCCGCTTCTCCGTGTCCGACACCGGCATCGGCATCGCGCCCGAGAAGCAGGGCCGGCTGTTCGAGCGCTTCTCGCAGGTCGACAGCTCGATCCGCCGCGATTACGGCGGCACCGGCCTCGGGCTCGCCATCAGCCGCCGCCTCGTCGAGGCCATGGGCGGCGAGATCGGGCTGATCTCGGCGTCGGGCCGCGGCGCGACCTTCTGGTTCACCCTGACCCTGCCCCGGGCGGAGGACCAGGCACCGCCGGAGGCCCGCGCCGCCGCGGCGCCCGGCCGCCCCGGCCGCCTCCTCCTCGTCGAGGACATCGAGGTGAACCGCGAGCTCGCCTGCCTGATGCTGCGCAAGGCCGGCCACAGCGTCGACGTCGCCACGGACGGGTTCCAGGCGGTGCGGGCCGCCGAGGCCGGAACCTACGACCTCGTGCTGATGGACGTGCAGATGCCGGGCCTCGACGGCACCATGGCGACGCGGCTGATCCGCTGCCTGCCCGGCGCGGCCGGGCGCGTGCCGGTGGTCGCCATGACCGCCAACGTGCTGCCGGACCAGGTCCAGTCCTTCCGTGCGGCCGGTATGGACGACCATCTCGGCAAGCCCTTCACCCCGGCCGAGCTCACCGCGCTCCTCGCCCGCTGGCTCGACCGTGCCCCCGGCCCGGACGCGGCGACGACTCCGGAGGACGAGCCCGTTCTCGACCAAGCTCTCTACGACGGCGTCCGCGCCTACCTGCCCCCCGAGGCGGTGCGCCGCCTCCTCGGCCACCTCGCCGAGCAGGTCACCGGGGCGCTCGCCGGGGAGGGGGCGGAGGCCGCTGGGCGCGGACGGCTGCGCTTCGAGGCGCACGGCCTCGTCTCGGCGGCGGGCATGCTCGGCTTCGCGGCCCTCTCCCGGGCCTGCGCCGAGCTCGAATCCTGCACCGAGGACGCGGTCGCCCGCGATCCCGCCGCCTTCGCGATGGCACTCGCCCGGGCCCGCATCCGCTGCACCGCGGCGGCGTTCGAGACCCGCCGCCTGATCGCCGGGCTGGAGGCGGGCCCGTCGGCGCCGACAGGTCTCGGCCGGACGGCTTAAGGCGCGGGCGGGGGAGGGGTCCTGCGGTATCATCTCGTATGCCGAGCAGCCTTCGACGGTTCAACGCCCAACGTGCGGGTAATCGACACTAATTTTTCAAGTCGAATGCCATTCGACCAAATGCATGGGCTGCCTGCGGCAAGAACTGGCGCGGACAATCTCCTCTCCCCGCGGGCGGGGAGAGGCTTTCGTCCCCCTTGCCGGGGACGAAAGAAGCAGAGGCGCAGCCGGAGCGAGGGTGAGGGGGTATTCCCGGATGAGCCTCCTCCGGCACCACCCCCTCACCCTCGGCTGCGCCTCGCTGCGTCCCCTGAACGGGGACACAGCCCTCTCCCCGCCCGCGGGGAGAGGAGGATTCCCGCGCCATTCTT
>NZ_FPCB01000058.1:0-34528 GCF_900116815.1 Methylobacterium sp. 174MFSha1.1
CGACGCACAAGACCAAGTTGATCCGCGATTGGTTGGCCAGGCGCCCGCACTATCACGTGCACTTCACCCCCACCTCCGCCTCGTGGATCAACCAGGTCGAACGATGGTTCGGTCTGCTGACGGAGCGAGCGATCCGGCGTGGGGTTCATTGCTCCGTCGATGAGCTTGAACGCGACATCCGCGCCTTCATCGAGGCCACGAACGCTGATCCCAAGCCGTTCCGGTGGGTGAAGTCGGCCGACGCCATCCTGGCCAGCGTCAAACGCTTCTGCCTCAGAACACTCGAAGCTGCGCCAGAGCCAACGCCTTTGCCACGAACTTCAGATGCAGGACACTAGCGCAACCTGTCAAACAGGCTCTGAAGCACCTGAGTGTCTGGTTCCGGGCTCCGCTGCGCGGCCCCGGAATGACATGCAGGATGTCAACTCCGTGGGCTCTAATCAAACAGGCTCATGACAGACCGCTTGGCCGTATCCGCACCCGCCACCGTCGTGTCCCGGCGCCGCGGCGTCGGTTCCTCAGGCCGCCCGCACCGTGTCGAGGAAGCGGTGCACTTCGGCGCCCAGATGCGTCGCTTCCTGCTGCAGCTCCGAAGCCGAGGCGAGGACGCGGTCCGCGGCCGCCCCGGTCTGCTCCGCGGCTCCGGCGACGCCGGCGATGTTCGTCGTCACCTCGCCGGTGCCGCCGGCGGCCTGGTTCACGTTGCGGACGATTTCCTGGGTCGCCGCGCCCTGCTGCTCCACGGCGCCGGCCAGGGCGACCGTCACCGCGTCAATCTCCTCGATCCGTCCGGTGATCGCCGCGATGGCCGACACCGCCTGGTCGGTGGATCCCCGGATCCGGCCGATCTGCTCGGTGATCTCCTGGGTGGCCCGCGCCGTCTGGCTGGCCAGTTCCTTGACCTCGGCGGCGACCACCGAGAAACCGCGGCCGGCCTCGCCGGCCCGGGCCGCCTCGATCGTGGCGTTCAGCGCCAGCAGGTTGGTCTGGCCGGCGATGCCGGCGATCATCGCCACCACGTCGCCGATGCGCGCGGTGGTGGCGCTCAGGTCGTTGACCAGGGCGGTGGTCCGCTCCGCCTCGCCCACCGCGACCCGCGCCAGGCCGGCCGCGCCCTGGACCTGCCGGCCGATCTCGACCACCGAGGCGCCGAGCTCCTCGGCCGCCGCCGCCACGGTGCCGACATTGGCCGCCGCCTGATCGGCCGCCGTCGCGACGGTGAAGGACTGGCTCGCCGTCGCGCTGGCGGCGCCGGACATGGTCTGGGCCGTCGCGCGCAGCTCCGTCGCCGCATGCGCGACCAGGCCGACGATCCCGCCGATCGCGGCCTCGAAATCGTCGGCCACCCGGTGCATCGTGGCGCGCCGCTGCGTCTCCGCGTCGGCGCGGGCCGCGGCGGTCTCCGCCTCGAGGGCCCGGCTGCGGATGAGGTTCTGGCGAAACACCTCGACGCCCCGGGCGACGGCGCCGATCTCGTCGCGGCGGCCGAGATCCGGAACCGTCACCGCGGCGTCGCCGGCCGCCAGACGGTTGATCACCCCGGTCATCCGGTCCAGGGGCCGGGTGACGCCCCGCACGATCACGCCCGCGCCGAGCCCGGTCAGCAGGACGATCCCCGCCATCAGGACGGCGTTGAAGGCCAGGGCCCGCTTCGCCTCCGTCTCGGCCGCCTCGGCCTCCCCGGCGAGCTGCGTCACCGCCCGCGAGGGGATGGCGAGCAGCGCGTCGAGGGCCGGCACGACCGCCAGGGTGAAGTCCTCGTTGGTGAGCTTCGTCTCGTAGCGGCCGGTCACCGCCGCCATCAGGGGGCCGACCATCTCGCCGTAGCGGCCGCTGAAATACGTCGTCCTGGCCTTCGCCACGGCGGCGGCGAGGCCCGCGCCGTCCGGCAGCTGGCGCACCGCCTGCTCCACCTGCTGGAACACCGCCTCCACCTGGCCGCGCCGGACGAGGATGGTGGTCGCCTCCTGCTCCGTGAGGGGACGCTGGTAGGCCAGGGCCCGGGTGAGCGCGCTGGCGGCGTCGCCGGCCATCCCGCGGGCGACCCAGCCCTTGCGCCGGATCTCGATCAGGTCGGCCAGCCGGTGATCGCCGGTGCGGATCGGCTGCTCGATGGCGTCCGCGAGGGTGTCCATCGTCGCGAGCATCGCCGGGACATGGGCGGAGAGGTCCGCGAGGAGCTTGGGATCGCGCTCTCCCTTGGGCCGCGTCACCTGGCGATCCACCTCGCCGCGCAGCGCGCGGAGCCCGGCATAGGCCGAGGCCGTCGCCTCGCCGAGGCCGGCCCGCTCGGGGCCGAGCTGGCCGAGGCGGTCGAGCGCCTGGGCGATCCCGCGATCGACCTCGCCGCGTCGCATCGCGAGCCGGGCTGCCGCCGCGGCCGCGGCCTCCCCATCGAGCTTCAGCACCCCGACCTCGTAGCTCAGCTCGTAGCGCAGCGAACCCATGGCGTTGAGCAGGAGCTCGTCGATCTTCGCCAGTCGGGCGACCTGCTCCGACGTCGTCCAGACCTGGCGCGAGCGCAGCAGGTCGCGCCCGAACATGCCGAGCGTGAGACACGAGAACACCACGATGATGGTGATCAACTTGGATTTGAGCGACACGATTCGTGTTTCCGGCGGGTTGGAGCGGCAGGGAATTCGGAAGAGGAGACCAGCGATCCCGAGACGATGGGAAAGCTGTCTCAAGATTTTGACGATAGGTCAGGATAGTAAAATATCATCGACGGGCATTAATAAAATCGGCCGGGCTCGGTCGCGGGTCGGCCGCGGACGCTCGGCGTGTAGCGGTTAAGTGCCTCTTGCCGAATTCCATCTGCGCCTATGCGGCCACGGCGTGCGAGGCCGGCGATCGGGATTCGCATGAGGGGCACTGGTGCTCGCAGGATCGCGCGGGGCCCCCCAGGCGATGGTGCGGGGTGCGCGCCGTCGGGGCCGGAGGCGTTGTTCGGCGAAGTGGACAGCCGGTTCCTCGAAGGGATGCGGAAGAATCAAAGCAATGGCGCGTCGTCGGAGCTTGTTTGATTGAGAGAACCTCACTCGCTCCGTCCATCGTCATTCCGGGTTCCCGGCAAGCCCCGCCCCGGGATGACGAGGAGAGTTGTCGATGTTTGTGCAAGATCGACGAGGGCGCCAATCGAACAGGCTCTGATGCATCAGCGTGGTTCAACGCTGTCGGGCAAGTCGAACAGACACGCAGGAGGAGCCCGTGGGTGAGGGGAGGACGCATCGAGCCGTCGCGCAGACCTCGACCGCTGCACCGTCCGCCCGGCTCCGCCGCGCGGACCCGGGCCGACGGAAGGGGGCCTGTGCGGGCGCCGCGGGCCGGACCGGCCCTGGGCGTCCCGGGTCACGCAACCGCCGTCACGCCACATCGAGCCCCAGATCGACGATCGGCGCGCTGTGGGTGATCCAGCCGGCCGAGATCAGGTCCACCCCCGTCGCCGCGACCGCGCCGACGGTCTCGCGGGTGATGCGGCCCGAGGCCTCGCTCACCGCCCGGCCGTCGATCATCGCCACGGCCTGCCGCAGGGTCTCAGGCGCCATGTTGTCGAGGAGCACCGCGTCGGCGCCGACCGCCAGGGCCTCCTCCAGCTGGGCCAGGGTGTCGACCTCGACCTCGATCTTCACCAGGTGCCCGACGCCCGCCCGGGCGCGCCGCACCGCCGGGCCGACGCCGCCGGCCACCGCCACGTGGTTGTCCTTGATCAGCACCGCGTCGTCGAGGCCGAAGCGGTGGTTGGCGCCGCCCCCGGCCCGCACCGCGTGCTTCTCGAGCGCCCGCAGGCCCGGCGTGGTCTTGCGGGTGCAGACGATGCGGGCCTTGCCGCGCGGCCGGGCGGCCTCGACCAGCGCGGCGGTCGCCGTGGCGACGCCCGACAGGCGGCAGAGCAGGTTGAGGGCGACGCGCTCGGCCGAGAGGATCGCCCGCGCCGGGCCGTCGAGGGCGATCACCGTGTCGCCCGGGGCGATCGGGCTGCCGTCCGGCCGCAGGACCCGGACGCTCACCGCCGGATCGAGGAGCCCGAAGGCGAGGGCGGCGGCGTCCGTGCCCGCCACCGTGCCGGCCTGGCGCGAGACGATGGCGCCGGAGAAGCGGGCGGTCGCCGGCACGATGCTGTCGGTGGTGAGGTCGCCGGCCCGGCCGAGATCCTCGAGGAGGGCGGCCCGCACGACCGGCTCGACCAGCAGGCGCGGCAGGGAAGGGGAGAGGAGGGGATTGGTCATCGGATGGCCTCCAGGGGGGACGGCAGGGGATCGCCGAGGGTCTTGGCGACGGCGAAGGCTTGGCTCAGGGTGATCTCGGTCGAGCGGGGCGCGCGCTGCCCCGGATGGTCGGCCCGCCAATGGGCGCCGCGGCTCTCCTCCCGGCCAAGCGCCGCGGCGGCCACGAGCAGCCCCGCCGTCGCCGCCGCCGAGCCGTCGCGTGCCAGGGCGGCGAGGCGCACGACCGCGGACGTGAGGCCGGCAGCCTCGCGCACCAGCCCGACATGCGCCTCCATCACGGCGCGGATTTCCGGCAGCGCCTCCGGGCCGGAGGTCTCCTCCGGGGTGTGGCCGGGGCCGGCGGCGCAGCCCTCCGTGTTCCGGATGTCCGCCGCGATCGTCGCTGCGAAGGCCATCGCCTCGAGGAGCGAGTTGCTGGCGAGGCGGTTGGCCCCGTGCAGGCCGGTCGCGGCGACCTCGCCGCAGGCCCACAGGCCGGGCAGCGAGCTGCGCCCGCGCCCATCCACCCGGATCCCGCCCATGTGGTAGTGGGCGGCCGGCCGCACCGGGATCGGTGTCACCGCCGGATCGAGTCCGGCGGCGCGGCAGAACGCGGCGACGGTCGGGAAGCGGAGTGCGACGTCGAGGCGGCGGGCGTCGAGGAACACCGCCTCGCCGCGCCCGGTCCGCAGCGCGATGGCCCGGGCGACCACGTCGCGGGGCGCGAGTTCCGCCCCGCTGATGCCGGCCATCACCCGGTTCCCGCCCGCATCGACCAGCACCGCGCCCTCGCCGCGCAGGGCCTCGGTGGCGAGCGGCAGGGGGCCGTCGGTCGCCAGCGCGATCGCCGTCGGGTGGAACTGCACGAACTCGACGTCGCGGAGCACCGCGCCCGCCCGCGCCGCCAGGGCGAGGCCGGAGCCGGTCGCACCCGCCGGGTTGGTGGTCGAGCGGTAGAGCCCGCCGAGGCCGCCGGTCGCCAGCACCACGGCCCGCGCCGGCATGGCGACCTTGCCCCGCCCAGTCCGGGCGACGAGGCCGGTCACCCGGCCCGCGCCGTCCTGCATGAGCGCGCTCGCCCGCCCGACCGTCACCGTCACCGACGGGCAGGCCGAGACCGCCCGGGCGAGGGTGCGCAGAACCGCCGCGCCGGTGGCGTCGCCCCCGGCCTTCACGATCCGGCGCCGGCCATGGGCCGCCTCCAGGCCGAGGGCGAGCGTGCCGTCGGGCCCGCGGTCGAAGGCGAGGCCGAGCCCGCAGAGCCACGCCACCAGGCCGGGGCCGGCCTCGGCGACGCGCCGCGCCACCTCCGGATCGCTCAAGGACGCGCCGGCACCGAGGGTGTCGGCGGCGTGGAGCGCCGGATCGTCATCCGCCCCGATCGCCGCCGCGATGCCGCCTTGCGCCCAGGCGGTCGCGGTCTCCTCGCCGAGCGGCGCGGCGCTGAGCAGCGTGACGGGAAGCGGCGCGAGCCGCAGGGCCGTGGCGAGGCCGGCGATTCCGGCCCCGATCACGACGACGTGGTCGGCACTCATGCCCGCACCGCCAGCATGCGCTCGACCGCGCGGCGGGCCGGGACGATCAGGTCGTCCGGCACCGTGACCTCGTGGGTCAGGGTCTCCAGGCTGCGCCGGATCTTCTCCAGGCTGATCCGCTTCATATGCGGGCAGAGGTTGCACGGCTTGACGAACGCGACGTCCGGATTGCGCAAGGCCAGGTTGTCGGCCATCGCGCATTCGGTGATCATCACCACCTGCGCCGGCCGGCGCGTCTCGACGTAAGCTTGCATCGCCGCGGTCGAGCCGGAGAAATCGGCCTCCGCCACCACGGCGGGCGGACATTCGGGGTGGGCGAGCACCGTCACGCCCGGATAGGCCTCCCGCGCCTCGCGGATGTCGGCGGCGGTGAAGCGCTCGTGCACCTCGCAATGGCCGGCCCAGGTCAGGACCTCGATCCCCGGCAGCTCGGCCTGGACGTTCTGGGCCAGGTACTCGTCGGGGATCATCAGCACCCGCGGGACGCCGAGGGACTCGACCACGGCCTTCGCGTTGCCGGAGGTGCAGCAGAGATCGGACTCGGCCTTCACGGCGGCGGAGGTGTTGACGTAGGTGACCACCGGCACGCCGGGATAGCGTTGGCGCAAGGCCCGTACGTCGGCGGCGGTGATCGAATCGGCGAGCGAGCAGCCGGCCGCGGGATCGGGGATCAGCACGGTCTTGCCCGGGTTCAGGATCTTGGCGGTCTCGGCCATGAAGTGCACGCCCGCGAGCACGATCACGTCGGCATCGGTGCGGGCCGCCTCGCGGGCGAGCGCCAGGCTGTCGCCGACGATGTCCGCCACGGTGTGGAAGATCTCCGGCGCCTGGTAATTGTGCGCCAACACCACGGCGTTGCGCTCCCGCTTGAGTGACCGGATCGCCGCCACGTCCGCGGCGAGCGCCGGCCACTCGATCGCCGGCACATGGTGGCGCACCCGCGCGTAGAGGTCCGCCTGGGACGGGGTCCCGGCCCGGTCGAGGGGTGCCGCATCCATTCTCGCCTCCCGATTTATGCTCAAAATGAGTATTTACCCGGCTAGGCTAGTCCCCGGATTCCGGTCTGTCCATATATGTTGGATCTGAGCATAAGTGCGGCATGACGACGCGGACAGCCCGCGCTCCTCCGTCACCCCATCCGGCTCGACGGCAGCCGCAGGCCCGGGGCAGGTCGTTCGAGCAGCACCTCGCGGCGGAAGCGCATCAGCCGGGCGGGTCGGCCGCCGGTCTCGGCGGTGACCGCCTCCGTTTCCTCGACGAGGCCCTGCTGGGCGACGAGGCGGCGGAAGTTCTGCTTGTGCAGGAGGGTGCCCGACAGGGCCTCGACCACGCGCTGGAGCTGGCCCAGGGTGAAGGCCGGCGGCATCAGCTCGAACACGACGGGCCGGTACTTGATCTTGCCGCGCAGGCGCGAGAGGGCGGTGGCGAGCATGCGGCGGTGGTCGAGGGCCATGGGCTGGCCGGTCAGGCCGCGGATGTCCTCTCCCTCGGCGCCCGCTTCCGGCACCAGGCCGGCCTCGAACAGGAGCTCGTAGCGCTCCAGCACCCGCTCCTCGTTCCAGCCGCTCCCCGCCGCCCCGAAGGTCAGGCCGATCCGGTCGCTCCGGCGCCGGCGCTCCTCGGGATCGGGAGCGGCCTCGGCCCAGGCGTCGAGCCGGTCACCGATCGCGTCGAGGGCGGCGGGCCGGCCCGCGCGCCGGTCCTCGTAGGGGAAGTAGCGGTACCAGCTCTGCCAGGCGGAATCCGCGGCGGGCCGGGCCTCCCGCACCAGGGCGAGGTAGGCGACCGAGAGGGCGTGCTGCCCACCCTCTCCCGCGGCCCCAGGCCCCTCGTCCGGCCGCCGGCGGTTGCGGTCGCCGAAGGTGTAGAGCTGCTCGACATAGCCGAGGCTCTGGCCGGTCTGGCGCTCGACCCAGGCCCGCAAGCCCCGCTCCAGGGTGGGATGCGCCGGCTCCAGGGGGCCGGCCGGCAGGCCCTCGCCCCGGCCCTCGGGCTGGCCCGCCACCGGCACGGTGAGGACGCGCGGGTCGTCGAGCGTCGCCGCCAGAATGACGGCCGCCAGGCCGACCTGAGGGGCCGGTGCCGTCCGTTCCGCCTCGTTCATCGTCCCGCTCCCCCGATCCGGCGGGGGCTTACCATGGCGGTTCACGGTTGCAGACGGGGTGTTCGCGCGTTTTCCGACGAAGTGGATGCCGGTTCGTCGAATAAAATGCGATAAAACAAAGACTTAGAGAGCTTCGCGATGGCAGCGCGATCGTGAAGTGCTCTAGCGTTCCGCACGTGGATTCCCGTCAGGCGAGGGTCGGCTCGCCGTCAGGCCGGCACCCGCACCGTCGCCCTGAGGCCCCCCAGCGGCGAATCGTGCAACGCCACGTCGCCGCCATGCGCACGGGCGATGTCGAGGGCGATGGCGAGGCCGAGGCCCGATCCGCCGGCATCCTGGCGGGCGTCGTCGAGGCGCACGAAGGGCTTGAACACCTCCTCACGCAGCTCGGGCGGGATGCCCGGGCCGTCGTCGTCGATCGAGACCGCGAGCCAGCGCGCCTCCTGGCGGGCGGTGATCGCGATCGTGTCGCCGTAGCGGGCGGCGTTGGAGGCGAGGTTGAACAGGCAGCGCCGGAACGCGTCGGGCCTCACCGTCACGGTCGACTGGCCCTCCAGCGTCACCTCGGAGACGTGGCCGCCCAGACGCTCCACGTCGGTGCGCACGTCCTCGAGCAGCGCCCGCAAGTCGATGGCCGCGGCCGGCTCGCCGGAATCGCTCTTCGCGAAGGCGAGGTAGGCCTCGAGCATCCGGCTCATCTCGTCGACGTCGCGCTGCAGGTCGTCGATCTCGGGCGTCTGCGGCAGCAGCACCAGGGAGAGCCGGAAGCGCGTGATGATGGTGCGCAGGTCGTGGCTCACCCCGTTGAGCATCGTGGTGCGCTGCTCCATCGCCCGCTCGATGCGCCGCTTCATCTCGATGAAGGCGTGGCCGGCCTTGCGCACCTCGCGGGCGCCGCGGGGGCGGAAATCGAGCTCGCGGCCCTTGCCGAAGCTCTCCGCCACGTCGGCGAGGCGCAGGATCGGCCGGATCTGGTTGCGCAGGAACAGGATCGCGACGCCGAGCAGCACCATCGAGGAGCCGCCCATCCAGAGCAGGAAGATGTGCGAGTTCGAGGCGTAGGCCTGGCTGCGCCGGGCGATCACCCGCATCACCCCGCCGGGGATCTCGACCCGGATCTCGATCAGGCTGGAGCGGCCGACCGTGTCGATCCAGAACGGCCGGGCGATCTGGCGGCGCAGCTCGTCGGACAGGGCCTCGTCGAGGAGCGAGAAGAACGGCCGCGGGCCCGGCGCCGGCAGGGCGGCGCCCTCCAGGATGTCGACGTCGAGGTTCAGCCGCTCGCTGGCGATCCGCTCCAGGGTCTCGGAGCCCTTGTCCTGGGGATAGCTCTCGTAGATGTCGATCAGCGCCGCGACGTCGGCGGTGACGGCGGCCGAGAGGCGCCGCGTCACCAGCTGCCAGTGCCGCTCCATGAAGGTGTAGGCGATCACCGATTGCAGCAGCACCATCGGGGCGATGATGATGATGAGCGAGCGGGCGTAGAGCCCCTTCGGCAGCCGGTCGCCGATCACGCGGCCGAGCCGGCGCCAGGCCCGCCGGGGCGTCGGCAGCGTCCCGGCGAGGGTGGGGCCGGGCATCGGCCTGAGCAGGTTTCGCAAAAGTGGCCTCCGGTTTTGCGATAAAAACCTGCGGCAAAGAAATCTGAGCCGACGCAGGTCGGCTCAGTCCAGGACCAGGCGGTAGCCGACGCCGCGCACGGTCTGCACGTAGCGGGGGTTCGCCGGGTCGTCCTCGATGCGCCGGCGCAGGCGGTTCATCTGCACGTCGACGGTGCGCTCGTTGGCGGCGCCGTTGGTGCCGGTCAGCGCCTCGCGCTCGACGTTGCCGCCGCGGGCGAGCGCCAGGATGGTCAGGATCTCGCGCTCGCGCTCGGAGAGGCGGATCGCCTCCTCGTCGCGGGTCAGCTCGCCGCGCTCGATCCGGAACTGGAACGGCCCGAACCGCACCGCGTCGAGGGGGGCAGCCGTGCCGTCGGCCGGCCCCCGGGCGCTGCGGCGCAGGATGTTGTTGAGGCGCAGGATCAGTTCCCGCGGCTCGAACGGCTTCGGCAGGTAATCGTCGGCGCCGATCTCGAGCCCGGTGACCCGATCGTTCGGGTTCGAGCGGGCGGTGAGCATCAGGATCGGCACCTGCGAGGTGAGGCGGATCTGGCGGGCATAGTCGAAGCCGGTCTCGCCCGGCATCATCACGTCGAGCACCACCGCGTCGAAGACGAGGCTGCGGCCCCGCGCCCGCGCCTCGGCGGCGCTGGCGGCCGCGGTCACCCGGTAGCCGTTCTCGCCGAGGAAGCGGGCGAGCAGGTCGCGCAGGCGGCGGTCGTCGTCGACCACCAGGATGTGGGGGGCGTGGTCGGGCAACTCGGCCCGGACGCTGAGGGCGGGGCCGGCGCTCACGAGCGGGCCTCGCCCTCGGCCGCGACCGTCTCGGGCGAGGCTTCGCCGCCGGCGATGAGCCGGCGCACCGCCGCGCGCTCCTCCGGCTCGATCATCGCGAGCAGGAACCGGCTCGCCGGCTCGCGCAAGGACGGGCCGGCCTCTTCCAGCGCCCGGCGGACCCGCCGGCCCTGGACGCCGGCGAGGCGATGGGCGAGCTGCCGGCCCTGCGGCGTGCAGGTGAGGAGGCGGTGGCGGCGGTCGCTCGTGCCCGTCCGCTGCGCGATGTAGCCCTGCTCGATCAATTCCTTCAGCACCCGGTTCAGGCTCTGCTTGGTGATCCGCAGGATATCCAGGAGTTCGGCGATGGTGAGGCCGGGATGGCGGTCGACGAAGTGCAGCACCCGGTGGTGGGCGCGGCCGAAGCCGTACTCGGCGAGGATCCGGTCGGGATCGGCGACGAAGTCGCGATAGGCGAAGAACAGCAGCTCGATCAGGTCGTAGGCCGGCACCTCGCCGCCTTCAGCAAGGTCTTGCCCGGAAAGGTCTTGCGCGGGCTTGTCCGGGGAGTAGCCTACCTCCGGCAGGTCCTCGTTGGCGGCGTCCGGGATGGGGGCCGGACGGGTCCGGGCGGCCTGGGTCACGGGTCGCACCTCTTCGCGGAAGCGGGGCTTCGCGGGCCCTCGTCATTTATGTCAGTCTTGTTGACATATCTCAGCCCCATTGATACCCGTCAACCCCGCCGGCGAAACGAACGTACGCCCCGCGCCCCGCTCAAGCACGAACGTTGCGCGAGAACCAGCCAGGCGGAAACGAACGCATACGAGGATCATCGTCATGTCCGTCATTCCCTTCGACCAGCGTGAAGGCCACATCTGGGTCGACGGCCGCATGGTGCCGTGGGCGGACGCGAAGATTCACGTACTCAGCCACGGCCTGCACTACGGCTCCAGCGTGTTCGAGGGCGAGCGCGCCTATGGCGGCGAGATCTTCAAGTGCACCGAGCATTCGCAGCGCCTGCGCCGCTCGGCCGAGCTCCTCGACTTCGAGGTCCCGTACTCGGTGGCCGAGATCGACGCCGCCAAGCGGCTGGTGCTGAAGGAGAGCGGCCTCCAGGACGCCTATCTCCGCCCGGTCGCCTGGCGCGGCTCGGAGATGATGGGCGTGTCGGCGCAGCACAACACCATCCACCTCGCCATCGCGGCGTGGGAATGGCCGAGCTACTTCGACCCGGCGACCAAGATGAAGGGCATCCGGCTCGACCTCGCCGATTACCGCCGGCCCGACCCGCGCACCGCGCCGTCGGCCTCGAAGGCGGCGGGCCTCTACATGATCTGCACGATCTCCAAGCACCGGGCCGAGAACAAGGGCTACGCCGACGCCCTGATGCTCGACTGGGAGGACAACGTCGCCGAGTGCACCGGCGCCAACGTGTTCTTCATCCAGGACGGGGTGATCCACACCCCGACCGCCGACCGCTTCCTCAACGGCATCACCCGCCAGACCGTGATCGATCTGGCGAAGCGCCGCGGCTACGAGGTGGTCGAGCGGCGCATCCGCCCCGAGGAGATGGCGGGCTTCACCGAGTGCTTCATCACCGGCTCGGCCGCCGAGGTCACCCCGGTCTCGGAGATCGCCCAGTACCGCTTCACCCCGGCGGCGATGACCAAGACCCTGATGGACGACTACTCCGCCGAGGTGCAGCCGCGGGCCAAAGCCGCCTGAACGAAGGCGGCCTGAACGGGCGCCCGAGCCTCCATGGCGTGAACGAGAAGGCCCCGGGCGGGAGACCGCCCGGGGCCTTCTCGTCTCCCGGTCCCGGTTCGCGGGTTTTGCGGGGACAAGCCGCGCCTGCGGCGCTCGGACCGGGAACGCGGACCGGGGCTTCCCCGTTGTCTGGCTGGAACATTCAGAGAACACGGGCAGCCCTCATGACCGCCAAGACCAAGCAAGCCGAGACCAAGCAGGCCGAGACCGAGCACCGCGAGACCGAGCACCCGAAGCAGGACCCGAAGGACACCTCGAACCGCATCAAGGATCCGAAGGACTGGACCACCGGCTCCGAACCGATGACCGGGGCGCAGGCCTCCTACCTCAAGACCCTGGCCGAGCAGGCGAAGGATGAGGATGCCTACGATCCCGACCTCGACAAGGCCGAGGCCTCGCAGCGCATCGACGCCCTGCGCAAGGAGACCGGCAAGGCCTGAGGCGGCCCGCGTCCCGCCGCGCGGGATGCGATGCCCTTCGAGGATGCAGGCGAGGCGCCGCTTCCCTTTCGCGATGGGAGCGGCGCTTCTTTTGCGTCAGACTGCTCCGCGGCCTCGAAGACCTAAATGACCTTGCGTCAGTCACGGCTCGGATCGGAAGGCCTGCCCGGCGATGGAGATCGCGGCGTCGGATTAGCTCCCCGGATTAACCCTCGGTGAGGGGGTCTCGCCTATGGTCCGACGCGGCGGACCGGGAGAACTCGACGTGCGTGGCAGATCGCGGGTGACGGAGGCGCTTCGCCGCTTCCGGCGTGAGCAATCCGGCGCGACGGCGATCGAGTACGCGCTCATCGCGGCCTTGATCGTCCTCGCGCTGATGGGTGCGCTCTCCGTCTACGGCAACACGGCCGGCGGCCTCTACAGCAACCTGAGCAACAGCGTCGTCACCGCTCTGCGCTGAGGACCGGATCCTCCGCCCGTCACTCCGCCGCCAGCCCGAGATTGTCCAGGCATTGCCGGATCTGCCCGGCCAGGATGTCGGCCAGCGGGTTGGGCTCGCCGGAGCGGTGACGCATCAGCCCGATACGGCAGGCCGGGAGGGCGGCGAAGCCCTCCTGCGGCCCGAGCACCCGCATGCCGGGGCGCAGCGCGCTCTCGGGCAGGACCGAGACGGCGAGCCCCGCCAGCACCGCGGCCCCGACCGCGGTCGAGTTCCAGCTGACGAACAGGATCCGGCTCTGCCGGCCCCCGCGCTCCAGCGCCTCGATCGCGGCCCGGCGCCAGTTGCAGGCCGGCCGCCCGAGGGCGAGGGGCACCGGCTGCTCGGCATGGACGGCGTGGCGGCTCGACGTGACCCAGAGCAGCGCCTCGGTACGGATCGTCTCGATGGGCCGCCGGCCCTTGGCTTCTGTCACGATGGCGAGGTCGATGTCGCCGGCGGCGATCCGCTCGGCCAGCATGTCGGTGGGCTCGCAGATCACCGTGACCTCGGCCCGCGGATGGGTGCGGGCGAAGCGCCCGAGGATCTCCGGCAGGTAGCGGTCGACGTAGTCGTCCGGCAGGCCGAGCCGCACCCGGCCGGCGAGGTCGCCCTCGTCGAAGGTCGCCAGGCACTCGGTCTGCAGGCGCACGATGCGCCGGGCGTAGTCGAGCAGGCGCTCGCCGTCGTCGGTCAGCCGCACGCCGCGGCCGGCCTTGGCGAAGATCTCGCGCCCGACCCGCTCCTCGAGCCGCTTCATCTGCATCGAGACGGCCGACTGGGTCTTGTTCACCGCCTCCGCCGCGCGGGTGAACGAGCCGCTCTCGGCGATCGCCACCAGGGTCCGGAGCTGGTCGATGTCGAGGGGATGCACCGGGCCGCTCCGTCGTCGAGTCCTGCATCAATCCGCGTGATGTGACACATCTCAATCATTCGCTCAACGCATCGACCGAGCTGGACTATGACGGTGGGGCGGATGAGCACGGCCGGCCCGGACGAGGTCGATGACGAGGTATGCCGAAACGCTCCCGCCGGAGACCACGATGACGATCAGTTTCGCCCCCCTCTTCGGTGTCCTCTCGCTGGCGCTCGTCGCCGGTCGCAAGGCCGCGCAGATCGTGGCCCGGATCGTCACCCTGTGGCTCCACCGCCGCGCCGCCTACCGCCTTGCCGAGCTCGACGACCGGGCGCTGAAAGACATCGGCCTCACCCGCAACGACGTGGTGGGCGTGCTCGACCTGCCGTTCGCGCAGGATCCGACCGTGCCCCTGGTGCATCGACGCCGCGCGCAGCGCCAGCCCCCGCCGCCGGCCGTGACCGTGCGGCTCGCCGCCCGGGACGGGCGCGCGGTGGAGGGGCGGGCGCGGGAGGCGTGAGGCGCCTCTTCTGACCAGATGACCTTGAGAAATGGGGCGCGGGATTCCTCTTCCTCCGCGAAGAGATTGGATCCTGTGCCCGTTTCGGTGGACTCTAGGAGAGTTGACACCCTCGATGTCATCCCGGGGGCGCGAAAGCGGAACCCGGGATCCATAGCCGCCGAGGTCGCCGGACAAGGCGGGTGATGTTCCGCTTCATCCTGAACCGTTAGCGGTTATGGATCCCGGGTTCCGCTACGCGGCCCCGGGATGACACCGAGGATGGCAGGACTGTCGCGTGAATCGAGCGATCCTCGACGGTGCGGCCTCACCCATAACGCTCGCTCGCAGGATGTCGGCGCGCCGCGCGCCAACTTATTCTATTCCCCTCCCTACACCGCCCACGCCACCGGCAGCTCCTCGACGCGGCGGATCGCGGCCGAGCCGCGCACGGTCAGCGGCCGCTCCAGGCGCAGATCGGGCAGCCTCGTCAGCGCCCGCAAACCCTCCTCCAGCTCGATCCGGGCCAGGGCCTCGCCGAGGCAGCGGTGCACCCCGCCGCCGAAGACCACGTGCCAGCGCGGATGGTCGGTCCGGCGGATGTCGAAGACGTCCGGCTCGGCGTAGAGGGACGGGTCGCGCATCGCCGACAGGGTCGAGAGCGAGAGCAGCGCGCCGGCGGGCAGCACCGCGCCCTCGAGCGGGATCTCGGCCAGGGCGAAGCGCGGGAACGAGCCGACCGCCGGCTCGAAGCGCAACGCTTCGGCCACCGCGCCCGGGATCAGCGCCTCGTCGCGGCACACCGCCTCCCACTGGTCCGGATGCCCGAGCAGCAGCCCGGCCTGGATCGCCAGCGCCGCGCGGGTGGTGTCGCTGCCCGCCACGATCAGGGAGACGATCTGCATGCGCGCCTCCGCGGCGGCGTCCGGATCGTCCTCGGCGATCGACGGCAGCAGGGCGGAGATCAGGTCGTCCCGCGGGGCGCGGCGGCGCTCCGCCACCAGGTCCTCGACGTAAGCGATGAGCCGTCGCGCCGCCTCGTCGGCCTCGGGGTAATCCTGCGGCCCCCAGGCCGAGGTGAGGGCGCGGGACATCGCGTAGACCCACGCCGTGAAGGCCGGCACGTCGCCTTCGGGGAGGCCCAGGATCGTCGCGATCGCGTGGGCGGGGAGGGGGGCGGCGTAGTCGGCGAGCAGGTTCATCCGGCCGCGCGGGCGATGCTCGTCCACCAATTCCTCAGCGAGGGTGCGGATGCGCGGGCGCAGGGCCGCCACGACCTGGAAGGCGAAGGTGTGGGCGATCGGCGCGCGGCGGCGCCGGTGGACCTCGCCGTTCGACAGGAGCACCGTCTGCCGGAAGAACTCGTAGAGCGGCCCCGCCGTGATGCCGCGCGCCCGGGCGAATTCCGTCTCCACCTGCCGCGTGCGCGGATCGGTGACGAGGGCCTGGACGTCCCGCGCCCGCAGCAGCATGACCACGCCGTCGTCGGTCCGGATGCAGGGCGCCGCCGCGCGGTGGCGCGCGAGCACGGCGTGGGGATCGGCCTCCAGCTCGGCCCGCGGGACGACCGCGAGAGCCGCCGGGGTGGCAGCGTGCGTGGATCCGGCCATCGTCGCCCTCCTGCGTTCGATTCGGTCGATATCATGAACCGGACCGGGCCGGATGGTAGTCCGCACGTCGTGAGGATCTCGCGCGCGATCGGGCGAACAATCCCGGCCTTTACCGCAGCGTCCACTGCCGTAAGCTCGGGCGGCAAAAGTCTTCAAAAAAAATCGCTCGGGGTGGCACCACGCGGGGAGGACGGCATGGTCAAGATCTTGGCGGGTCTGCGCATCGTCGAGGGGTCGGCCTTCGTCGCCGCACCGCTCGCCGGCATGACGCTGGCGCAGATGGGCGCGGACGTGATCCGGTTCGACCGCATCCGCGGCGGGCTCGACCACGCGCGCTGGCCGGTGACCGACCAGGGCCGCAGCCTGTTCTGGGCCGGGCTCAACAAGGGCAAGCGCAGCCTCGCGGTCGACATGGCGACCCCCCGCGGCCAGGAGGTGGTGACCCGCCTGATCTGCCAGCCCGGCGAGGGCAACGGCATCTTCCTCACCAACCTGCGCGTGCGCGGCTGGATGGACTACGAGTCGCTCCGCAAGCACCGCGAGGACCTGATCATGATGTCGGTCACCGGCGACCGCCACGGCGGGCCGCAGGTGGACTACACGGTCAACCCGGCGGTGGGTTTTCCCAGCGCCACCGGGCCGGAGGGCTCGGCCGAGCCGGTCGGCCACGTGCTGCCGGCCTGGGACTGCATCACCGGCCAGCAGGCCGCCCTCGGCATCCTGGCGGCCGAGCGCCACCGCCGCCTCACCGGCCGCGGCCAGGTGGTCGAGCTCGCGCTCAAGGACATGGCGCTCGCCATGCTGGGCAATCTCGGCATCATCGGCGAGGTGACGGTGAACGGCACCGACCGGCCCAAGGTCGGCAACGCCCTCTACGGCGCCTACGCCCAGGATTTCACCTGCCGCGACGGCGAGCGGGTGATCGTGGTGGCGCTGACCCAGCGCCAGTGGGACAACCTCCAGGCCGCGACCGGCACGAAGCCCGAGATGGACGCTCTCGCCGCCGAACTCGGCGCCGACCTGGCGCGCGAGGGCGAGCGCTACGCCCACCGCCACGCCATCACGGCTGTGCTGGCCCCCTTCTTCGCCAGCCGTCGGCTCGACGAGTTCGCGGGCGACTTCCAGGCCCGCAGCGTCACCTGGTCCCGCTACCGCTCCTTCCGCCAGGTCGTCGAGGAGGATCCGGACTGCTCGACCGACAACCCGATGTTCTCCCGCCTGGAGCATCCGGGGATCGGGTCGTACCTGACGCCCGGCAACCCGATCGTGTTCTCGGACGTGGAGCGGGTGCCGCCGACCCGGGCGCCGAGCTTAGGCGAGAACACCGACGAGATCCTGGCCGAGATCGGCTACAGCGACGGGGAGGTGGCGCGGTTGCACGACGCCGGGGTGGTGGCGGGGCCGCGGCCGTGACGGCAGCGATCCCGGTCGGGGCGGACGGTCCGTCCGCCTGCCGGCAAGTCGGCCGGCAGGCGCGAGGGGTGTACGCTCAGAACGCCGCGCGCAGTCCGGCAAAGACGCTGCGGCCAGTGCCGGGATAGAACGCGGCCAGAGCCGCGGCACCGCCGGCGGTGGCCGCAGCATTGGTCACCACGGAGATGTCCGAGACGTAGCGCGCATCCGTGAGGTTGCGGGCATCGACGAAGAGCGACACGCCGTTCCTGAAGTCGATGCCGGTCTGGAGGTTGACCAGCGCGTAGCCCGGGACGCGCAGCCTGTTGGCGTGGTCGGCGAAGGCGCCGCGCGGCACCCAGTCCAGCGAGGGGGAGAGGTAGAAGCCGCTCGGATGGGCGTAGCCGAGCACGGTGCGCAGCACGTCGTCCGGAATCCCGGCGATCCGGTTGTTGCCGAACACCGGATCGCGCACGAAGCGGAAGTCGTTGTGGGTCCAGATCTGCGTCAGGCTCAGCGTGTCGCCGACGCCGGTGAGGTCCCGTACCACTTCGAGGGTGACGGCGGCCTCGACGCCCTGGTGGATCGTGCGGGGCGCATTGAAGGTCGCGGCCGGGATGTTGAGGCCCGGATTGATCGAGAAGTTGATCAGCTCGTCGCGCAGCTGCGAGCGGTAGACCGTGACGTCCCACGCCAACCGGTCGATGCGGCCGCGCGTGCCGGCCTCGACGGTCCAGGCGCGCTGGGCCTCCAGCGGCACGAACGTGGTCCGCAGTGCGTTCGTCTGTGCGAGATCGCTGAAGTCCGGCACGTCGCGCGAGCGGGTGACGTCGCCGAATACCTGGATGTCGGGCAGCGGCTGCCACAGCAGGCCGAGCTTCGGGTTGACCCCCTCGTAGGTGACGTTGCCGAACTGCACGGTCGGATTGGCGGAGAATCCGCCCTTGTTGCTGTAGGTCCGGTTCGAGGAGAACAGCTTGGCGCCGGTCATCAGGGCCAGGTCGGGCAGGAACCAGAACCGGTTCTCGCCATAGGCCTCGTAGTTCGAGGCGCTCTGGAGCGCGTTGAGGGTCTGGGCCCCGCGCTGGCCGGCGACGTTCTGGAACTGCAAAGCCGAGTTCTGCCCGGCGAAGGCGCGCAGGCCGAGGATCGTGTCGGTGCGGTAGCCGCCGACATCGATCGTGCCGGCCCAGCGCGGTGCGATGCCGTAGGTCCAGCCGTCCTGGTCGATGGCCTGGAAGATCGGATGGTAGAGCGACTTGTGGATCGCCCAGCTGTCGATGTCGAGCTTGCCGACATCGAGCAGGAACGAGGTCCGGTTGGCGATGCGCTGGGTCTCGACCTGCCGGGACTGGTTGCCGCTGATCGCGGTCGCGTTCGCCCGGCGGGGATTGGCGAGGGCGTCGGACAGGGTCAGGGTGCCGGGCAGCTTCTGGTCGGTGACGTAGGAGCCGAGATAGAACCGTGTCTCGACCCCGGGCGCGAGCTGGTAGCCGAGATTGGCATTGATGTTCTGCGTGCGCTGCGCCTCGTGCGCGCGGTAGCCGTCCGAGTTGGTGACCGTGCCGCTGATCAGGAAGTCGGCAGGACCCGAGATCCGGGAAAACTGGAAACTCTCGCGGATCGTGTTGAAGCTCCCGCCGTCGATCCGCAGGATATTCGGGGCAAGGGCCGTGTGGGCCGTCGGCGTGACGAAATTGACCGCGCCGCCGAGGGTCGTGGCCCCGAATGTCAGGGCATTGCCGCCCTTGTAGACCTCGATGGAGCGCAGGGCGAGGGGATCGATTTGGTAGAAGTCGCCGCTGCCGTCGGCGAGGTTGAGCGGGATGCCGTCCTGCAGCAGCTCGATGCCGCGCAGATGGAAGCCGCGGGCGACGCCGGAGCCGCGGATCGACAGCCGCAGCTCCTGGCCATAGCGCTCCTGCACGAAGATTCCGGGCGTGTCCTTGAGGACGTCCCGCAACGTGTTGGCGTAGCGGTTCTGAAAGTCGGCGGCGTCGATGAAGGCCACGGAGCCGACGGTCGCGTTCACGGCGGCACGCTGCCGGGCGACGCTCGGCACGGTGACGGACCCGGCGGTCTCGCCGGCGCGGGGGGCGGTGCCGGGACTCGGCGGGGCGGCACCCGCGACCGTGATCTCGTCGAGCGGGATGGTGCTCGATTCCGGCGTCTGCGCGACGGCCGGCACGGCGGCGAGCAGCGTGAAGAGCAGGGCGGCACCGGGCACGACCTGCGGAATATGGGACATGGCTGACATCCATCGTCTGACTGAGCGGAGAGGCGATCGGTCAGACGATGGGGGGCGCTCTCGCGCCGGCACGGATCCCGGGCGGCGCGCGGGGATGGGCGGCGACCTCCGGGCGCCACGACACGCCCGTCGCCCTGCGGACCGGCCAGATGACGGCAGCCGATTCCAGGACGGGAGCGGTCAGGGCGTTGAGGCTTTGCGCCGCCGTGCAGCAGGCCGGATGGTGATGGGCCGGGGGCGTTCCGGCTGGATCGCCGGGCGACGAATCGGCGTCCGGAGCGCACAGAACATGGAGAAGGCTTGGAAGACGAGAGCTTGATGGGACGGTGACCAGCGCGCTCGCGAGAATGGCTTGCAGGGCGAGCGCGTACAAGGCGGTGACGGCGATCACCGCACGAAGGGTCACCCAGCTCGTCCGCCCCGTCTGCATGGAGCTGGTGTACGGCTACGCTTCCCGTGGGGCAAGCCGGTTGCCCGGGTCACCCGCCGTTTTCGCGCCTGTGTGTCTCCGGCATCGATCGGGATCGACGGCGTGGCGAGCCCGGGATCCTCTTCGATCGGCCTGCTGAAATCTTGGAGCCTGTTTGATTGTCTCGACAGCCTTTTTACCCTCCACGTCATTCCGGGGCCGCGAAGCGGAGCCCGGAATCCAGATACTCAAGTTGTACAGAACGAGGCGGATCGGCATCCGCTTCATCCTGTACCATCCGCGGTCCTGGATTCCGGGCTCCGCTGCGCGGCCCCGGAATGACGTGGAGCGTGATAAGCCTGTAGAGGTCGATCAAGTCGGCTCTTGTATATTGTCCGTCATTCCGGATTTTTTACTGAACCGGTCGGGCTCCTCCCCTAGGGTACCGGCTCCGCGACCGGCCGGGCCGCGACGCCGGGATCGGCCTCTGCCTCCCTCCGCTCCAGCACCCCCACCGTCCGGAACGCCAGCGCCAGCCCCACCACCCCGAACAGGGCCGATCCGATCCCCATCCCGGCCATCGCCCCCTCCGGCCCGGCGAGATGCGCGCCGAGCAAGGCTGTCGGCATCGTCCCCAGGGTCGCCCGGCCCCAGTTGAGCGCGCTCGCCGCGAGCGGGAAGCCGAGGTTGTTGAACGAGGCGTTGCCGAGGAACAGCAACCCGTTGAAGAACCAGATTGCCCCGCCGGCGTAGCAGAAGAAGCCGAGGAGGTCGGCGCCCGCGCCCGAGAGCCCGAACAGGGCGGTGAGCGGCGCGCGGGCGACGACGAGTGCGAGCCAGACAGTGCCGACGTAGAACCCGGTCACCAGGGCGGCATCGCGAAGACTCGCGCGCATCCGGTCGAAGCGGCCCGCCCCCCAGTTCTGGCCGAGGATCGGCCCGACCGCGCCGGAGAGCGCGAACAGCCCGCCGAAGGCCACCGGCACCACCCGGTCGACCACCGCGTTGCCGGCCACCGTCGCGGTGCCGAACCCCGCCATGACGTGGGCGAGGAAGGCGCTCGCCACCGGGGGCGCGAGGTTGGTGAGCACGGTCGGCAGCGCGACCCGCAGGATCGGCCCGGCATCATCGAGTACCGCCGCGAGGGTCGGCTTCGCCACCATCCGGTGGACGCGCACCGCGCCCGAATAGCCGACCCACGCGAAGGCGAGGCGGGCGATCACGATCGTGACCGCCGCCCCCTCGATCCCGAGATTCAAGCCGAAGATCAGCAGTGGATCGAGCACCACCGTGACGGCGGCGCCGGCGAGCGTCACGTTCATGCCGCGCCGCGCGTCGCCCACCGCCCGCAGCACGCTGGAGAACCCCATGCCGAGCGCCATCAGGAGGCACGAGGGCAGGGCGATCCACAGGAAGGTCCGGGCCGCGGGCACCGTCTCGGGTGACGCGCCGATCAGCGTCAGGAACGGGGTGAGCAGCGGCAGCATCAGCGCCGTCACCAAGCCCGAGGCGACCACCGCCAGGACCAGGGACGAGGCGGCGAGCCGGCGCGCCTCCCCGACGTCGCCGCGCCCGAGCGCCCGCGAGACGAGCGCGCCGACCGCGATCATCATCCCGATATTGATCGAGACCGCGAAGATCTGGACGATGGTGGCGAAGCCCACCGCCGCCGTCAGCACCGGATCGCCGAGCCGCGCGATGTAGAGCAGCGACAGGAGGTCGACGACGAAGATCGCCATCAGGCCGACCGAGCCGGTCGCCGCCATCACCACCACGTGGCGGAGGGTGGAGCCGGTGACGAAGCGGGCGGTCGGGGCGGCGGGGTCGGCGATATCCTGGTCGGGAGGGCGCACCTCACCCATCGGCGCCGGCCCGCTCGCGGGCGATGATGTCCTCGGTCTCCGGGTTGAGGCCGTGCGAGGCGTGGAGCGGCGCGGTCAGGGGCTCGGGCTTGATCCGCACCAGGCTGCGCAGGGGGTCGCCCCGGTCGAGGGGCTCGCCGGCCTGCTGCAGCACCAGCCGGGCGAGGTCGCGCTTGCGCACGTCGTCGACCGTGCGCGCCGCCTCCTCGGGCGAGAGGCCGAGCGCCTCCAGGGTGGCGCGGCCGAAGGCGAGGGCCGATTCGAAGGTCTCGCGGATCTGGTAGTCGACGTCGCGGCCCATCGCCTCGATCGCCTGGACCCGGTCGAACACCCGCACGTAGGTGCGCGCCGCCGGGAACTCGGCATGGACGAGGTCGACGATCTTGAGGGTCGCCTCCGGGTCGTCGATGCAGATGCACACCACCTCCGCCTTGCCGGCGCCCGACGAGCGCAGCACGTCGAGGCGGGTGCCGTCGCCGTAATAGACCCGGAAGCCGAAGCGGGCGGCGCTGCGGATCTGCTCGACGTCCTTGTCGATCACCGTGACGCTCAGGCCTTGCGCCAGCAGCACCTGGTTGAGGATGTGGCCGAAACGGCCGAAGCCGATCACCAGGACCCGCGCCTCGGCGCCCTCGATCGCCTCGTGCTCGGGCTCGTGCGGGGCGGTGGCGCGCCGCGACAGCACCCCGTCGAGCACCTTGGCGCCGATCGGCCCGATCAGCATCGTGATGGCGGCGAGCGCGATGGCGAGACGCCCGGACGGCCCGTCGACGAGGCCGAGCTCCTGGCCGACCGGCAGCAGCACGAAGGCGAACTCGCCCGCCGGCGCCAGCACGGCGGCGCCGCGCAAGCCGTCGAGCCAGGACGAGCCGAACAGCCGGAAGAGCCCCGCGACCAGCGCGACCTTGATCAGGATCGCCCCCACCGTGGCGGCCGACAGGCCGAGCCAGTTCTGGCCGACGAGGCCGAGGTCGATCGACATGCCGACGCTCATGAAGAACAGGCCGAGCAGCATGCCGCGGAACGGCTCGATGTCGGCCTCGAGCTGGTGGCGGAAATTCGATTCCGCGAGCAGCAGCCCGGCGAGGAACGCCCCCATCGCCATCGACAGCCCGACCTCCTCCATGACGAGGGCGGTGCCGAGCACCACGAGGAGCGCGGCCGCGGTCATCACCTCGCGCGCGCCGCTGGCGGCCAAGAGGCGGAAGAACGGGTTGAGGCCGTAGCGGCCGACCAGCACCACCCCGATCACCGCCGCGACCGCGGTCCCGGCCGATTGCAGGGCGGTGCCGAGCCAGGCCTCGCCGCCTCCGCCGGTGCCGGTCTGGGCGATCAGCGGCAGGAGCGCCAGGATGCCGACGATCGACAGGTCCTGGAACAGCAGCACCGCGAAGGCGCGCTGGCC
Organism: Methylobacterium sp. 174MFSha1.1; assembly: GCF_900116815.1. Lineage (NCBI taxonomy): Bacteria > Pseudomonadati > Pseudomonadota > Alphaproteobacteria > Hyphomicrobiales > Methylobacteriaceae > Methylobacterium > Methylobacterium sp. 174MFSha1.1. The sequence goes on from NZ_FPCB01000058.1 coordinate 23,186, forward strand.
GTAAGGGGATGCGAGGTCGCGTCTCTCTTCGAGGAGCTGGAGCGCAACCGCCGTCGCCGAGAGGGCGAGCGCGATGCCGATCACCGTCGCGGCGCCGCCCGAGAGGCCCGACAGGTAGCCGAGGCCCCCGAGCGTCAGGGCGCAGAGCCCGAGCTGGAGCGTGCCGAGGCCGAGGATGTCGCGCCGGAGCGAGATCAGCCGCGAGATCTCGAGTTCGAGCCCGACGATGAACAGGAGCAGCACCACCCCGAGCTCCGAGACGCTGCGGGCGGTCTCCGGCTCGGTGATGAGCGACAGGCCCGACGGGCCGATGACGACGCCGGCCACGAGATAGCCGAGCACCGCGCTCTGCCCGAGCAGGCGGAAGATCGGCACGCCGATCACCGCGGCGGACAGGAAGGTCAGGACCGGCGGCAGGAAGCTGGCGTGGTCGGCGGCGGTCGCCATCGCGCGGGATTCTCCCGGGTTCGAGGTCGGCTCAGACCCTCCCTTAACCCGAACGGGGCCGGCGAGCGAACCCGGTTTCGGCCCGCCCGCGGGTTCCCGCGCCGGCCGTCACGCGGCTGCCGCAGGGGAGGTGTCGCGCGCGCGACCTGTTGTTCGCCACGATTGCGTGGCACAAGAGGTTGACAGGGGCCGCCCCGCCTCGCCACATCCCGGATCATGAGCGCCTCCGTGAACCAGACCGACGCCGGTGCCGCCGCGCCCGCGAAGCCGCCCCTCGAGATCCTCCTGTGCGCGCCGCGCGGGTTCTGCGCCGGCGTGGTGCGGGCCATCGACGTGGTCGAGCGGGCCCTCGCCCTCTACGGCCCGCCCGTCTACGTGCGCCACGAGATCGTCCACAACAAGTACGTGGTCGAGAGCCTGAAGCGCAAAGGCGCGGTCTTCGTCGCCGAGCTCGACGAGGTGCCGGACGGCAAGGCCCCGGTGATCTTCTCCGCCCACGGCGTGGCGAAGACCGTGCCGCAGAACGCGGTCGCCCGTGGTCTCACCACGATCGACGCGACCTGCCCGCTGGTGACCAAGGTCCACCGCGAGGCCGAGATCCACCACAAGCGCGGCCGCCACGTGCTGCTGGTCGGCCATTCCGGCCACCCGGAGGTCGTCGGCACCATGGGCCAGCTGCCCAAGGGCTCGATCACCCTGGTCGAGGATGTCGAGCAGATCGAGGCGCTGGAGCCCGCGACCCGCGATAATCTCGCCTGGGTGACCCAGACGACGCTGTCCGTCGACGACACCCACCACATCGTCGAGGCCTTGAAGCGCAAGTTCCCGAAGATCGTCGGCCCCCACAAGGACGACATCTGCTACGCCACCACCAACCGCCAGGAGGCGGTGAAGCAGGTCGCCCCCCTCGTCGACGCGCTGATCGTCGTCGGCTCCTCGAATTCCTCGAACTCGCAGCGCCTGCGCGAGGTCGCCGAGCGCGTCGGCTGCCCGATCACCCGGCTCGTCAACCGCGCCGAGGACCTGGACTGGGAGGCCTTCTCCGACATCCGCCGCCTCGGCCTCACCGCCGGCGCCTCGGCCCCCGAGGTGCTGGTGGAAGAGATCATCGACGCCTTCGCGACCCGCTACGAGGTCACGGTCGACACCGTCTCGACCACGACCGAGGACATGGTCTTCCCGCTGCCGCGCGAGCTGCGCAGCGAGGCGGCGGAGTAGGGCAGGTCCCTTCCACTTCCTGACGTTCGCTGGATGAGGCGCGCTCCCCTCTCCCGTGTGGGAGAGGGGCCGGGGGTGAGGGTGGCTCGGCTTCCGCAATGATCCTGAACCGTAGAGCTGCGCAGCTCTACGGTTGGGGCTTGATTCTGAACCCGAGCCACCCTCACCCCTACCCCTCTCCCACTCGGGAGAGGGGATCCCGCGCATTCATCTGAAGCGCCGGCCCTTCCTTTTCTTCATCCATTCTTTGAGCGAAGCAGAACGACCGTGGCGGTCTACACCGAGGTTCCGGACGAGGCGCTGGCCGCCTTTCTCGCCGCCTACGAGATCGGCGATCTCCTGTCCTACAAGGGCATCGCCGAGGGGGTGGAGAACACCAACTTCATCCTGCACACCACCACCGGCTCCTACATCCTCACGCTCTACGAGAAGCGGGTGAGGGAGGGCGACCTGCCGTTCTTCCTCGGGCTGATGCAGCATCTGGCCGCCAACGGGCTGGCCTGCCCGCAGCCGATCCGCACCCGCGACGGCGAGACCCTCGGGCGGCTCTGCGGCCGGCCGGCGGTGATCGTGTCGTTCCTGGAGGGCGTCTCGGTGCGCCGGCCCGGCGTCAGGCACTGCCGGGCGCTCGGCGCCGCGCTCGCCGGCCTGCACGCTGCCGGTGCCGATTTCCCGATGCAGCGGCCGAACGCCCTCTCGGTCGCCGGCTGGCGCCCGCTCTTCGAGGCGGCGGAGGCCCAGGCCGACCGCGTCGCCCTCGGCCTCGCCGATCGCACCCGCGCGGACCTGGAGCTCCTGGAACGATCCTGGCCGCAGGGCCTGCCCGGCGGCGTCATCCACGCCGATCTCTTCACCGACAACGTGTTCTTTCTCGGCGACGAGGTCTCGGGCCTAATCGACTTCTACTTCGCCTGCACCGATTCCTTCGCGTACGACCTGGCGATCTGCCTCAACGCTTGGTGCTTCGAGGCGGATTACTCCTTCAACCGCACCAAGGGCCAGGCGATGATCGCCGCCTACCAGGCCGTGCGCCCGCTCGAACCCCGCGAGGTGGAAGTGCTGCCGCTCCTCGCCCGCGGCGCGGCGCTCCGCTTCATGCTGACCCGCCTCGTCGACTGGCTCAACGTGCCCCCCGGCGCCCTGGTGAAGCCGAAGGACCCGCTGGAATACGACCGCAGGCTCGCCTTCCACCGGAAGGTCGCGGCGGCGGAGGAGTATGGGTGGAGTTTGTCTTCCTGTGCGTAAACAACCTGATCATCAACCAATGTTAATTGATGATCAGGTGCGTTCGAGATGGTGGCTGGGCTGTGGTGCGTGGACTCGCCGCTCGAACGCGATCCTGACTTCCACCTCCGCATCGAGCGCGTGAAGCATGCGGATCATCCGATCCAACGTGAAACGTCCGTAATCGGCGTTGCGGACCCGCGAGAAATCGGCCGCGGCGAATCCGGTTAGCTCGTGCGCCCTACGGGTCGTGAGTTGCCGCTGGTCGAGCGCAGCGATGATGCGCGCTGCCAGCTGGCCTTTTGCCTGGCGCATGTCGGCATCGGCATAGCCGAAATCTTCCCAGACGTTGCCGCTGCCGTGAACGAAGTCATCGTTACCCATTGCTTAAGTGCTCCACGATCTGTTTGATCCGCTGCCGCACGAGATCGAGGTCCCCTTGCGAGGTCTTGATGCCTGACGTCGACTTCTTCTGAAACGCGTGCACGACCCAGAGCGCATCACCGAGCTGCACGGCGTAGACCACACGAAAAGCGTCGGTCCGAAACTTGAGCGCAACCTCGAAGACGCCAGAGCCAAACCCCTTCAGAGGTTTCGCGATCCCAGCCATGCTTCCCGAAGCGGCGATATCCAGTGCCTGCAGCACGCGCTCACGCGCGCCTGCCGGAAATCCCTCGAACTCTTTCCTGGCTGGTTTCAGCCAGGATATCGGTTTCAAGCGATCTGGCATCGGTCGATGATGTCATGTTTGACAACGGGTCGCCAGGGTGATCGATAGCGCCTCTCACAACCGCGCCAGCAACTCCGTCTTCTTCGCGGCGAACTCGGCCTCGGTGAGCGCGCCCCGGCGGTGCAGCTCCGACAGGCGCTCGATCATCCCGAACACGTCCCCGCTCGGCGCATCGGCCGATTGGGACGAGGACGCCGCGAAAGATTCCGGCGCGGGCGCCGGCGCGGCCTGCGGGGCGGGGCGCGCATCCTGGCCGGGCTCTCCCACCACCGGCAGCTCGTCGAGCCGCACCGGGCCGAACTGGCTGGTGAAGCTCAGGGAATGGAGCGAGCCCTGCTGCTGCGAGACGCCGCCGATCCGGTGGTCGCCGGTATCGTAGAGCGTCACCCGGCCGCCGCTCTCGATGGCGAGGCGCCGGGCCTCGGGAAAGAAGGCGTAGCGGGCGTCGTTCTGCGAGCCGGAGGTGGCCGGCTGGCCCAGACCCTCGGGCCACCAGGACCCGCCGAAACCCTGCCCCGAAAAACCATGTCCCGAGAATCCCTGGGACTGGACGCTCCCGCCCTCCGCCGGCATCGCGGTAGCGAGCGGCGCCAGCTCGTCGCAGAGCGCGACGACCCGGGCCTTCAGGCCGGAATTGAACATGTCGCCGATCATCGTCATCCCGCCGGCGGACCACTGGCCCATGCCGCCGAGATCGGGATGGTTGAACTGCGCCATCCGGCCGTGGCCGCGGGCGAGCGCGTCGAGGAGGTGGCGGACGGCGTCGGGGCCGACGCCGTGGCGGGCGGCGATCGCGTCGAGGTCGGGCATGGTGAGACTCGGCTCCGGGGCTGGGCCGGCTTTAGCGCAGTCCATGCCGCGGGGGAATGCCGGCTCGCCTCAGCCGAGCCCCGGGACCACCCCGCGCAGGCGCCCCAGCAGCCCGCCGGGCCGGGGCGGCAGGGGTGGAATCGCCGGCGAGAGGTGCCAGGCGCCGGGATCGCTCCGCAGGTCGCTCTCCCGCAGGGTGTCGATCCGGGCGATCTTGTCGAGGAGCTCCGCCGCCACGGTCTCCGGCTCCCGCAGCACGAAGTTGACGGTGAAGCCGTCGCCGGCGTGGCTGCGGGTCCCGACCGGATAGTAGTAATGCGCCTCAGTGCCCGTGATGAGGTCGATCAGCCGGTAGGTCGCGCTCAGCTTGAGCCGGTCGGCGAGGGCGATCACCCGCCGGCGAGGGGGCGCGAAGAGCAGGGTGTGGAAGGCCGAGCCGTTGGCCCCGAGGATCACCCGGTGGCGGGCGAACAGGCGCACCTGCTCGGGGAAGCTCAGGAGCTCCGGGTGGACGATCCGCACGCCTTCGCGCTCCAGCACGGCCGTCACCGCCTCCTCGTTGGAGAAGCGGCGCACGCCGCCGGTCAGGCGGGTCTTCGACAGGTAGACCGGCTGCGGGTCGGCATCGACCTCCTCGGGCGCGTAGTAGCCGCGCCCGATCTCCCGGCACAGATCGGCCAGGACCGGGAAGGCGTAGTCGTCCTGCTGCAGGGCGGCCTGGGGCACGAGCAGGGTCGGGATCCGCACCGGCCGGCCGAAGGTCGTGAGATCCAAAACGCTGAGGCCCAGCCGGCCGAGGATCTCCGGGATGAACGGGGTCCCGCTCCAGTCCGCGTCGGGCCCGGGCCCGTGGCAGAGCAGGGTCGGGCGCAAGGCCCCCCCGGCGACATCGAGGAGCGGCCAGAACCGCGCCAGCGTGTTGATGACGAAGTGGCCGTAATGCGGGTGGATCGCCCCGACATAGAGGTAGGTGCCCTCCGGTGCCGTGTCGGTCACCGGGCCCTGCCCCTCCGGCCATTCGGTGGTCTGCCAGGTCGGGGTGCGCTCGCCACTGTGGTGGTCGAGGGATTCGGGCACCATCCGGCCCGCGGCGTCGAAGATCACCGGGATCTTGTCGAGCTGGGGCACCCGCATGAGGTAATGGGCATTCTCGACCAGGCGCAGGGCCGGCCGGCCCTGCCGCACCTCGGCCCGGCCGTAGAACGCTTCGCTCCGCTGCAGGATCATGCCGAACTGAGAACCCCGTCGCGCGCGGGCCGTCAGGCCTGCGCGGCCGCCGGGCTCGCATCGCCCGGCACCTCGATCACTGCCCTTAAGCCGCCGAGTGCGGCCGCGTCGAGGCGCAGGCGCCCGCGATAGAGGGCGGCGAGGTCGGAGACGATGGAGAGGCCGAGCCCTGAGCCGGGCTTGGTCTCGTCGAGGCGCCGGCCGCGCTCCAGCACGGCGATCCGGGCTTCCGGCGGCAGGCCCGGCCCGTCATCCTCCACCGTGACGATGAGGTGCGGGTACTCGCCCTGGCCGATCACCTCGGCGCGGATCGAGACGCGCGACTGCGCCCACTTGGCGGCGTTGTCGACGAGGTTGCCGATCATCTCCTCGAAATCCTGGCGCTCGCCGCGGAAGCGCAGGCCCGGGGTGACGCTGGTGTCGAAGGTCAGGTCCTTGTCGTAGAAGATCTTGCCGAAGGTGCGCACCAAAGCCGCGACCACCGGCTCGACGTCGGTGAAGGTGCCGAGCGCGCCGGCCAAAGCCGCGGCGCGGGCGCGGTCGAGGTGGTAGTTCACCTGGTCGCGCATCACCGCGGCCTGCTCGCGCACCTTGACCGCGAGCTCGCTGTGGGCGTCCCCCGCCGAGGCCTCGTTGACGATGATGCTCAAGGGGGTCTTCAGCGCGTGGGCGAGGTTGCCGACCTGGGTGCGCGCCCGCTCCAGGATCTCGCGGTTGGTCTCGAGGAGCAGGTTCACCTCGCCGGCGAGCGGCGCGATGTCCTGCGGGTACTCGCCCGAGATGCGGTCCGCCTCGCCGCGGCGGATGGCGCCGAGCGCCGCCCGCAGCTTGATCAGCGGGGCGAGGCCGAAGCGGATCTGGAGCAGGGTGGTGAGGCCGAGCGAGAGGCCGAGCAGCGCGAAGGTGGTGGTGAGCGCGAAGGTGAAGCGCCGCATGTCGGCGGCGATCTCGTCCGAGGGCCCGGCGACCCGCACGAGGTAGCGGCCCTCCTCGCCGAGATCGACGGTGCGCTCGATGATGCGCAGCGGCCGGTCGTCCTGCGCCTTGCCGTAGCCCTTGCGCAATTGCCCGGCGCCCGCCTCGCCGACGGCGTTGTCGGGCGGCTGGAGCGGCACGCCGACCAGCGAGCGCGAGGTGCGCAGGTCCCTGGGGCGGGCGTTCGGCCGGCCAACCTGCCAGTACCAGCCCGACAGGGGCAGGTCGAAGCGCGGATCGCCGAGCGCCCCGAAGCTGCGCGCCTCGGAATCGGAGGGCGAGACGAGGTTGGTCGCGAGATCGTTCGCGTAGACGAGGAGCCGGCTGTCGAAGGCCCGCTCGGTGGTCTCGCGGTAGAGGGTCGAGAGGATCAGCCCGGCGATCAGCAGGATCAGCGCGCTCGCGAGCAGCGACGAGACGGCGAGGCGTACCGCGATCGAGCGCTTGCGCCACGGCCGCCAGCCCAGCCAGCGGCGGGGCGAGGCCGGGGCGACGCCGCCGGCGAGGCCCGTCTCCGCCGCCGGTGGCGCCTCGGCCGTGGCCCGGCCGGGCCCGGTCACGGCTGCTTTCCGCCGGCGCCCGCGTCGATCAGGTAGCCGAGGCCGCGCACGGTCTGGATCAGGTCGACCGCGAGCTTCTTGCGCAGGCGCCCGACGAAGACCTCGATGGTGTTCGAGTCGCGGTCGAAATCCTGGTCGTAGAGGTGCTCGGTCAATTCGGCCCGGGACACGACCCGGCCGGTATGATGCATCAGGTAGGAGAGCAGCCGGTACTCGTGCGAGGTGAGCTTGACCGGGCTGCCGTCGACGAAGACGCGGCCGGAGCGGGTGTCGAGGACGACCGGGCCGGCGCTGATCTGGCTCGTGGCGTGGCCGGCGGTGCGGCGCAGCAGCGCCCGGACCCGGGCCAGCAGCTCCTCCATGTGGAAGGGCTTCGTCACGTAGTCGTCGGCGCCGGCATCGAAGCCGTTGACCTTGTCGCTCCAGCGGTCGCGGGCGGTGAGGATGATGACCGGCGTCTTCTTCTGCGCCCGGCGCCAGCCCGACAGGACCGAGACGCCGTCGGCCTTCGGCAGGCCCATGTCGAGGATGATGCAGTCGTAGGGCTCGGTCTCGCCGAGGAAGGCGCCCTCCTCGCCGTCGAACGCCTTGTCGACGGCGTAGCCCGCCTCTTCCAGGGCGCTCACGACCTGGCGGTTGAGATCCCGGTCATCCTCGACCACCAGCAGACGCACGACCCGAACCCCTCAGTTCAGAACAAACCCGCGTTTCACCACTGGCCGGACACTTGTCCCGACCGGGCATCCACCATCACGTGCACGAACTGGCCGTCCTTGCGCAAGGCCGTCAGCATGTAGACCAGCGTCTCGTCCCGCCGGCAGAGATTGGCCCGCACGATGTCGGCCCGCGGCACGGCGGCCCGCGCCGCCCGGATCGCCGCCACCGGCTCGACCACGCGCTTCTCCGCCACCGCCTCGCGCAGGTCGCCGGAGGAGAGGCAGGTCTGGTGCGTCTCCACCGCCTTCAGCGGCTGGGCCGGCACGGCGCCCGTGGCGGTCTCGTCCCGCTCCTCCGCGGCCGCGAGCCAGCCCGAAGCGCCGGCGAGGCCGACGAGGGCGGGGAGCAGGAGGAGAGCGAGGTTGCGCATGCCGGGGACCATCGTCGCCGGGCACTGAATGCACCCTGAATGCGAAGGTGCCGGGTTTCGAGGGGCAGGCCCGGTCACGTTCTCGTGTGCGGCCGAGGTTCCGGGACGGGATTCGTCGCCAGCCCGGGTGTGGCGCGGGCGACGCGGGTGAACCGATCCGGCGGCTTGGCTGTTATGGTTAAGGCCGCGCTAACCCCGCCGGCCGACCCTGCCGGTCGCCAGCCAGGGAGTTGCCATGCGCCCCGCCGCGTTCCCGTTCCTCGCCGTCGTGGGGTGCCTTGCCGGCGTGGCCCACGCGCAGGAGGCGGTCCCCGAGCCCGTTTCCGCCGCCACGGAGATGGGCGGCTTGGCGCTGGGCGGCGCGCCCCTGCTGCTGCGCATCCGCCCGCGGGACGAGGCACCGGAGGAGGGCTCCGGCGTCGATGCCGCTGCGGCAGCCCGCCAGGCTGAGGCTGCGCGCCAAGTGGCTCTCGCCCGCGCCGTCGCGGCCCGCGAGGCGTTCGAGGCGCGGATCACTGCCCGGGCCAACCGGGCGATCGCCTCGGTCTGCACCGGGTGCCTGGGGCCGGTGCCGCCGTCGGTGGCGCTGACTCCGCCGGTCGCGGTGGCCGCGCCGCGACCGGTTCCGGCTTCGGTCGCGATGACCGATCCCTAATCGGCGAGGTTGACGAACAGTCCGAGACCGTCCCCGATGTCACCGGCGCGCACGGCGGAGAGGCCCTTCGTCTCGGTCGCCTTGGAGCAGGAGAACTTGTAGCAAGAGAACCTGGAGCAGGGGGCATCGGCGAGCATGGTCGCTGACATCACACTCGTTTTGTTTGACCTCGACAATGTCCTGTACCACTACGACCGACGCCGACGCGTCGAACATCTGTCGGGGATCACCGGCATCCCTGCCGACGACATCTACGCCGCGATCTGGGACAGCGGATTGGAGTTCCAAGGGGACAGAGGAGTCCTCGCGCCGCAGGACTATCTCCAGGCCTTCGGCGACCGGATCGGATACCCGGTCAGCCTGACAGAGTGGCTGGAGGCACGTCGTGCCGCCGTCGCGCCGAACGAGCCGATGCTCGCCCTCGTCGAGCGGCTGCGGGCGTCGAAGGACATCGCGGTCCTGACGAACAACCCGGAGCTGTTGACCGAGCACATCGACGTCGTCTGCCCGAGGCTCAGGCCGCTGTTCGGAGATCGGATCTACGCGTCGGCGTCGTTCCGCACAGCCAAGCCCGAGATCGCCTGCTTCCAGCGCTGCCTCGCGGCACTCGCGGTGGAGCCGCCGGCCGTGCTGTTCATCGACGACCTCCCCGAGAACGTCGCGGGAGCGCGGGCGGCGGGCCTCCACGCCCATCATTTCACGTCGGTCGACGCGCTGCGCCGGGACCTCGCGAGCCGGGGCATAGACGTGTAGGGCCCCCGGACCGGCCAAAGGGCCGGGCAGGCGCGGATCGCCTCAATGCGTCCCGAGCCGCTTCGCCGCCCGTTTGAGGGTAGCGTTCATCCGGGTCTGCCAGCCGTCGCCGGTTGCCTTGAATGCCTCCACCACGTCCCGGTCCAGGCGGATCGTGACCGGCACCTTCGTCACCTCGGCCTTGGGCCGGCCACGCCGCGTCAGGGCCGCGTAGAGCGCGGGCGGCAGCACGTCGGCGGCAGGCCGCATCCGGGCGAACTGCTCGGCCGTGATCTCCGGATTGTCGGGATCCTGCGCGATCCCGGCCTGGATCTCCGCCTCCTCGGCATCGGTGAGGGGCGGCAGGCTCGCCCTACGTCTCGTCATAGCGACTCCTCTCGCTGCGGCTCGCTCGCCGCAGGCTGATGGCCGAGACGGCCTCGCTGCCGACGAGGGCGAAAACCAGGGATACGAGGTGACCGTCGAGAAAGCCGACCGCGAGGAAGCGCGGGCGGCCGTCGGGACGATTCTATCCCGGGCTCGCTGATGTCGCTTTGGTGTCTCGGCTCGTCCTGGGAGCCTGCTTGACTGGCTCGGCAGTCTCAAGACCCTCCGGGTCATTCCGGGGCCGCGAAATCGGAGCCCGGAGTGCCGCAGGCACGCCCAGAGCCGCTGATGGTTCAGGATCAAGCGGAATGCTCTCCGCCTCTTCCTGATCGACCTGAGTTTCTGGATTCCGGGCTCCGCTCCGCGGCCCCGGAATGACCCTGTGATTGTCAAATTCGTGAGTGCAGATTGAATAATATTCTAGGCTGTAGTGAGGAATTAATGAACACCAGCCTGGCGCAAGGTTGCGGTTGCTGATTGTGGCCGGAGGAGTTCCAGCCATGTCGCAAGATCCCGATGCCCTGACCGACGAGCAATGGGAGCGCCTGAAGGTGCTGGTTCCTGGCGGCCGGAAAGGAACACGCGGACGCCGCGCCGACAATCGGCGTTTTCTTGATGCGCTGCTCTGGATGGCCCGGTCGGGTGGCCGCTGGAAGGATCTTCCGGAGCGGCTTGGCAAACCCGACACGGTCAAGCGGCGCTATTACGACTGGATTGCCCGTGGTGTCTTGGACGAGATGCTGGATGTCCTGGCCCAGGAGGCTGATCTGGACTGGCTGATGCTGGACGCGACGATTGTGCGAGCGCACAGTCAGGCTGCGGGAGCGCGCAAGATTAAAGGGGGGCGGATGCCCAGGGCTTGGGTCGGTCACGCGGTGGTCTGACGACGAAGATCCATACGGCCACGGATGGTCTTGGCTTGCCTGTCCGGCTGATGGGCGGCCCTGGCCAGGAACACGACGTGACACGCGGTTGTGCGTTGCTTGACGGCTTCGAGCCTGGATCCGTGATCGCCGACAAAGGTTATGATGCGGACCGCTTGGTTGAGGTCGTGAGTGCGAGCGGCGCGACGGCGGTAATCCCACCGCGCCGCAACCGCAAAGTCGCACGTGAATTTGATCGCGATGTGTACAAGGAGCGCAACCAGATCGAGCGCTTCTTCAACAAGCTGAAGCAATTTCGGCGGGTGGCCACGCGCTATGACAAATTGCTTGCCAACTACATGGGCTTCGTCAAGCTCGCGGCCATCGCCATCTGGCTCAGATAGTTAATTCCTCACTACGGCCTAGAT
>NZ_FPCB01000057.1:0-35067 GCF_900116815.1 Methylobacterium sp. 174MFSha1.1
CAGATCGAATGTCTGTCCAGTCATTAATGACCAATCTGCGTTGTATTTTTTGATGGTATTCACATTTCCATCAGTGTAAGTCGTAACAGTATGGATACCACCGTCGAAATTCTCTTTGTTATCAAGCGGATAGGGAGTTAAAATTGTGCCATCATCTTCAGGTGACGTGGGAGTTATAATTGCTCCATGATCATTATCAATGATATTTTTAATCGGAAGATTATTTATAGTCTGATATGGATCAAATATTTGGTTCCTAAGACCAAATAAGTCAGCTGTAAACACTTGAGTAGTATCAGATAAATTGACTACAATGTAGTATTTTTTATTGTCCGAAGTTATCTCAACGGCTTCGAATGGATACGGTAGTTCATTTAGATCTGGGTTAGCGCCCTTAGCAGCTGAACGATAAATAACTCGTTTATTATTTTGCTGTACAGATTGCATTAATAAGTCAGAATTTTCTTCAATCACCTGATTTGCATGCGTTATTGCGTCAACTACATCTGGTGATGTACTGTCCCACTCAAATCCTTTGCTAAAATCGATGCTAAAATAAATAATTCCTGAACTTCCATGAATAATTGAGCTCCAAATTTGCGCCTCAATTTGTCCTGCAGTAGGTTGAAATCCATTTGAATTTATTGCAGAAGTGCCAATAAATGAAAAACTTGGTTTATCGTCGGACCAACTCCTTACTCGATCAAGGGCTATGCCTTGGTTCGTAGACATGTATCCATCACGCTCAATTGTCAGACTTCCTGTAAATTGTATTTGATAACTATCACTTGCTAACCAGTCAGATTCACTTCCTTCCATATAATCAAACATTAAAGCTGATTCAGAAGCCCATGAATCTGTGATGTGGTTACCAACGTGATTGGCCCATATAGGCATGTCACGCCCAGCAGCAGCCGCTGCTTCACGAAGAGGTTCTGCATATTGTAAAAGTTCTTTGGGATCTAAATTTACATGACCATAATCAACTGTCGTTGTTGTATTTGAAGGTTCATCTGGCTGAGCCCAGGCAAGTAGGCGATCTAGCGATAAATCAAATTTTATATTATTTGACGGCTGACGGATCATGTCGAATCCGTAGGCAGATGCTGCCTCTGACCACTGAATTATATCTGATCCATCTGGAGCAACAACCAAAGTAGTTACGCCTCGTGATTTCCACGTGTTCATGAGATATTCGGGCTGCGCATATACTCCAATAAGGAATTTAGAAGGATACATAACTTGTTGACCTCTTATAACGCTATAGATGCCGTAGCTAAACTATGTATTTATATATTTTTGCACGCAAGATTTAATAAGTTATAATTATGACACGGTACAATTTTCGCAAAAACGATTTAAAATAACTTTATAACTAACGTGCAATGAAAATATAATCGATAGTTTATTTAATTATTGTAAAATTTAATGAAAATATGAGGTATTTTTATCGTACTATGAAAATATAATTTAAATAATTACTAAAATATAAAATAAATATTCAACACGTTAAGTTCAATTAATTATGGTATATCTATATATACTTGAATAAAATTACTACAAATTTGATTGTAACTGCAGCGTCCGGCGCAGGACATGCTTGGCAGAAATGTGGGTTGCAGTGGACAAACCTTTGCGGCGACTGACCTTCTCAGGTTTCTTCTTAAGATAAGCCGTAAGGATATAGATCGCCTAAGTAAGTAATAGTTGATCGAGTAGGTATTGAAGTTGCGTTGGCCCAAAAATATTTAACGGACCTCCTCCAAGTCGCGCGAGAGTGAGCACAAGGAGCGGAGCAAGATGTTCAGTCGCGTTACTGCCAAGCTCGGACATGAGGGCCATAAGCGGACGCTGACCTCGGTTGCAGGTAGTGGGTAATTACCCACGGGGTTTGGCGCGGTGCACGAGCCGCCTTAGCTTGTCGACGAGGTGAACGCGGGAAGCGATCAGGCGCGGATGGTCTTGAGGAGGGTGACGAAGGTGTCGGTGCCCGCGAGGCGAGCGGTGTCGACGACCGTGCGCACATCCGCCTCGCCTGTGGCCGCCCACATCGCCCGGTAGCCGTTCGTCACTTTCCGCTGCACCATCGCCGGGCGTAGTGCCCGCTCGCACCCGTTGTTGGTGACCGGCACGCGGCCAGGATGGTCGAGGAAGACCAGGAGCTGATCGCGGGCTCGCCCGATCTTGGCTTGCAGCGCGCGGGTCAGGTCGCACCGGCTCGGGGCGGACAGGATGGCGGACAGCTGCCGCTCCAGCGCCCGGCGCTTGGCCGAGAGGGTCGAGGCGGCCAAGTTGGTGACGCGCTCGGCCAGGCTGAACACCGACCCGAGCCACAGCTGCAGGCGCAGCGGCACGGGATCCTCGCTGACCTCCACCGCGTAGGCGATGTCACGGGCCAAATGCGCCAGGCAGGTCTGGTGACGAACGCCGTGTCCCTGTTGGGCCGTGTAGCGGTCCGAGATCCACACGGCAGGCCGGTGCCCGTCCATCATCGCGTGCACCACCGCAGCGGCCCGCGTCGGGGCGGCGTGATGCACCACCGCTTCGTCCGAGCGGAACACCCAGTGGTACGAGTTGCTGCCCTCAATGCGCACGCCCGTCTCATCCGAGGCCACCACCTCGGCCCGACGCAGCGCCGAGACTGCCGCTTCGCGACCGGCACGGAACTGCCCCTGCGCCCGACGAAGCAGGTTCATCAGCCCGCCCTGGCTCAAGGTGAGCCCGAACAGGTCGGCCATCACCGCCTGCAGCCGCTCGTAAGACAGAGCCTGGAAGATCTTCAGGTAGGTCGCCACTGCGTGCAGGCGCGGGCCGAACGGTGTGCCGCCCGCTTCCTTCGGCACCGGGGCAACGACCCGAGCTCCAGGCCGCCTTCAGCGCCCGACGCGTGCGCGTGGCCGACGGCCCGCTCGCCTCAGGGGCCCAGCACCTGCCAGGGGCCGAGCGCTGGCTGGTGTGTGAGCACCGTCTCACGGGCGAGCGCAAGCTGCACCTGACCAACCATCCGGCCGACACGACGCTGGAGCAGCTGGCAGCCGCCATCAAGGCGCGCTGGAGTTGCGAGCAGGCCCACCAGCAGCTCAAGGAGGAACTGGACCTCGACCACTTCGAGGGTCGCTCCTGGATCGGGCTGCACCATCATGCCCTCCTCTGCCAGATCGCGTTCGCCTTCCTGCAGAGCCAGCGGGTCGGGGGGAAAAGGTGCGCGTCACAGGCGCCCGGCCCGCCGCCTCGGCCGACGCTGCCCGAGGTCCGACGCCGTGTGGCCGCCGCGCTCCTCGTGCAGCTCACGCGCTGCCCGCACTGCCGCCGGCCAACCCTCATCCACATGCTGCTATGAACATGGCAGAGTAGTGCTAAGAGCGCCTAACAGAACCGGTTGATCTGATTGAGGGTGATGATGCTGGCTTGGAGCTCCCAGGGGATGCCCGAGCGCAGCACGAACAGGATGCCGGTCAAAGCGGCGCGGTCGTCCAGCCGAGGACCCCCAGTGGTCGAGCGCTTCAACGGTCGGGTACAACGCGAGGTGCTCGGCATTACGATCTACAGCCATCAGGATCTGAAAATCCTGCTAGCAGGCTTCAACTTGGCCTACAATGGTCGTCGACAGCGTGCCCTGAAAGGTCTCTCGCCCGAGATGGTTCTGCGCCAACGTCTGAAGTACAAGCCTGCTCTGGCTCGCGCAACAACCAAGAAGGCCGATCCCACCGCTCTGGACCAGGCGCTCAAGGTTGCTGCCCGCGCCAAGGAGGTCTCATAACCAGACAACTCCTCGTGGCGGTGACGCTGCATGCAGCGCCCGATCACGGTGCCCTCCAGCACGTTGAGCGCGGCAAACAGCGTCGTGGTGCCGTGACGGATGTAGTCGTGGGTCTGGGTCTCGGGGCGACCTGGCGTGACGGGTCGGCTCGGGCGGGTGCGCTCCAGGGCCTGGATCTGGCTCTTCTCGTCGAGCGAGAGCACGACGGCGTGGCGCGGCGGATTCATGGAGAGGCTCACGATGTCCTCCACTTTCTCGGTGAAGGCAGGATCGTTCGAGCGTTTGAAGCTGCGCAGCTTCTGACCTCCACGGCTTTCCCCGGACAAGTTGCGGCGACCAACAACGTCTGCGAGCACGACCTGCGTCCCGTCGTGGCCCAATGCAAAGTGACGAATGTCTACTGAGCGATGTAGGCGACAAAGGGACAGGCGGCCGTGCGCACCGCCGTGGTCACTCCCAAACTCAGGACTAAGAAGACGACCTTCGTCACCTTGTTTTATAGCATCACAGCTTGAGCAAAAATCTCCTTCCATCCAAATAGGGCGGAAAAGCAAGCATTATAAACGAGATTAATGAATAATCATTTGTTATGCTCAGATATTAAAGCTTGCTACAGTTAGTATTGCAATATAATAAAATGACTAACTACGGAAATATAAATTATAATATTCTATTTTGATCGCATTACCCGACGGATTTTTTTGATTGATCCAATCAATATAGATAATTAAAAATATGATTTGCGTGAAATAATTTATGTGTTGCAAGTATTTAAACTTGAATGTAAAAGAAATCTGCGCTCAATATAAACTCATTCAATTTCTTAGGAGGTCGACGATTAAAAACGCCACACTCCAGTTGATAAGAAAGTTTCATGATGAAAATGTTCGCACTTTCAAAAGTAGGATCCCTAGCTTTTCTAGGTTTAATCGAAATTATTGTACCGTTTATGCGTATGATTATTCTGACTCGGCTATTAGGTCCATATGAGTTTGGTTATGCTGCAGCACTCACAGCAACTTATGGTGCAATTGAGCAAATTACCGATACAAGTCTATACCGATTCGTGCTATCAACGCCGCGCGATCGATACCAGGAAGCGCTAGCAACCGCTCATGGAATTGCAATTGTGCGTGGAGCGGTAGCTGCAACTCTTTTTGTTGTTCTTAGTTATCCAATTAGTTGTACGCTCGTAAATTGCAGTGATTGGTATGATTTCGGTTTTCTTGCGGGACTGCCAATAATAAAAAGCTTCGAACACCTAGAAATACGAGTGTATGAACGTGATTATCGTTATAAACCCCAACTAATTTCTACCATTGTGTCTCACATTTTTGGTCTTGCTGCACTTATATGTGTGGGAATTATTACTAACACACACTACGCGTTGCTTGCATATCTCTTCTTACAAGCAATTTCGAACGTTGGATTAACGCATCTACTTTCAACATCGATTTACGATGCCACATTGCGTGGGCCGATGATAGAACAGGCACTGCGGTACTCTTTACCCCTGGCGGCAAATGGCTTTGGGCTTGCGATATTAACGCAAGGTGACCGACTGCTCGTGGGGGCGATGCTGGGCGTCCAGATGCTTGGAGTCTATGCGGTAGTTATTCTAGCTTCCTATGTACCAACTGTGGGACTATTGCGATTTATAGGACCCCTGCAACTCGCTGGTCTTATTAATTCATGTGATAAATCAACATTATATGAAGCAAGATTGATTTTATATACAAGGATAATACCAATCATTGCTTCGATATGGGCACTTGGATGGTTGGTGTTATCTAAAGAAATAGTACCTGAAATTTTTGGCAGTAGATTTATGATTTCAGAGCAGGCTGTCATGCTTGTAGGAATTATGATTTTTTTGAGAATTTGTCGCACAGAGCCAGTAACTTCGCTACTATTGCAGAATGGATCAACTAAAATACTTGCTGCGACAAACCAAATTCCTATCACCGGGCTAGCACTGGGTGCATTATTGATGTGGGTCAATCCAGTTTTTGAGTCGGCATTGCTTGGAATTACAATAGGAGAGTTTTTTACAATGGTGTTTTCTATAATAATTACTAAAGAAAAATTAGGCAGGGTATGGATAAATTCAATTAAGGGAATTTTGTTATTTTCCGTGTTTCCTCTTGGTGTTGGGGTTCTATTCAATTTGATTGAACCATTTGGGCTTTTTCCGGGGCGAATAGCTGTTGGATTTGTTGTAATCACAGTAATAATCATAATCGGATGGATTGTACTGGCTGGACCAATTCGCCTGAGTTATTTGACTCAGGTCTCGCATAAAGAATGAGGGCTCCCAATAGAACCGCTTGATCTGATGAAGCCCAACCTAGCTGTTTAGTGGCGAAACGTTGGGGGGACGCGGCGCGTTGGGCGATTGAGGAGCATGCCTGGCGCTTCGAGCGAGCACACCGCTCCTCCTCCCGGAGGGCGCGCTGATGCACGCGATCCACCCCAACGCCCGCACCACTCCCGCCGTGCGCGCCGACATCGCCCGCTCGCACGAGCCCTCCGGCGTCCTCGCTCGCCGCTACGGCGTCTCCACCGAGACCATCCGCAAGTGGCGCAAGCGCGGGCCCGAGGACTGCCAGGACCGCTCGGCCCGGCCTCATACCCTGCCCTGGAAGGCCAGCGAGGAGGAGCGCGCCATCGTTTGCGCCCTGCGTCGTTCCACCGGCTTTCCCCTCGATGACCTCACCTTCGTGGTCACCCACTCCCTGCCCCACCTCAACCGCGACGCCGTCTACCGCATCCTCAAGGCCGAGGGTCTCAATCGTCTCCCACCCGCAACCCCGTCCCGCAAACCACACGGCGAGTTCAAGGAGTACGAGGTCGGCTTCCTGCACATGGACGTGAAGCACTTGCCCAAGGTGCGCGACAAAGATGGATCAACGCGGAAACGTTACTTGTACGTCGCCATCGATCGCGCGTCGCGCTTCGTGCATCTCGCGGTCAAGGACGACGAGACGACGGCGTCAGCCGTCGCCTTTCTGGATGAGGCCGTGGCGTCTCTTCCCTTCCGGGTGACGCACCTGCTGACTGATCGCGGATCCTGCTTCACGGCTGACAGCTTCGAAGCGGCTTGCCGGCGCCACGCGATCGAGCACCGCAAGACGAGACCCTACACCCCGAAAACCAATGGCATGGTCGAGCGCTTCAACGGTCGGGTGCAACGTGAGGTGCTCGGCATTACGATCTACAGCCATCAGGATCTGAAAATCTTGCTGGCGGGCTTCAACTTGGCCTACAATGGTCGTCGACAGCGTGCCCTGAAAGGTCTCTCGCCCGAGATGGTCCTGCACCCACGTCTGAAGGACAAGCCTGCCCTGGCTCGCGATGCAGCCAGGACGCCCGATCCTGCCGCTCTGGGCCGAGCGCTCAAGGTTGTCGCAAACGCCAAGGAGGTCTCACAACCAGACACCTGACCTGGGCCGTCGGGATCTTGGGGCGCAGCAAGGTCTATCCGGCCGACGTGACGATGATCTTCCCCGTCGCGGGGCGCGGACGACCGCGCAAGCGTCACGTGCCGGATCAGGTCTCGGTCGCAGCCGAAACGATCCTGGCAGACATGACCGGCCGGGTGGTGAGCTGGCGGCACGGCACCAAGGGTCGGCTGCGGGGCCGCTTCTGCGCGCTGCGCGTCCGGATGGCCGATGGTCCCACCGAGCGGATCGGCACGAAAGGCAACCAGCACCTGCCGGGAGACGAGGTCTGGCTGGTGCGCGAGGAGCGCGGCTCGGGCGAGCGCAAATACTACCTCACGAACCTCCCCGCCGACGCGACCCTCAAGCAGCTGGCCGCAACGATCAAGGCGCGCTGGATCTGCGAGCAGGCGCACCAGCAGATGAAAGAGGAACTCGGCCTCGACCACTTCGAGGGCCGCTCCTGGACCGGGCTCCCGCCAAGCCGGACGCCCGAGCAAGCTCGCGCCCTATCTCGACTATCTGCGCGAGCGCGTCGCGGCCTTCCCGGATCTGAGCGCCGTGCGCCTGACTCGCGAGTTGCGTGAGCGCGGCTACACGGGGGCCCCCGATCGGCGACGATAGCGGACAGGCGCGTCAGGTCGGCGGCGCTGGGGATCACACAGACAGTCTGAGCCATGCCTCAGACTCGCATGGCTCAGGCCTCCTGTGAATCATCTGAATGCGTCAATGCACTAGCAAGGATCGGTTGTAGACGATGTGGCCGCCGGCATCCTCGCCGGTGACCGCCGTCTTCATGCGGTCGTAGAGGATCTCGATCGGCACGCCGCCGATCGCGGCGAAGGCCTGCATGTGACAGCGCAGCAGCGTCTGCAGGTCCTGATGCAGGACGAAGCGCGCTTCGATGTGACGGGAATGGCCGAGCACCAGCGAGAACAGCCAGACGATGCAGGTCGTGTCCGGTGCGTCCGTGAAGGTGACGACGAAGCGGGCGAAGTCGACTTGGGCCTGCTGGCCAGCCGGCGTCTCGAAGCGGACCTCGTAGGGCTTGGCCTCGGCCGGCCGGATCGCGGCCACGAACCGCTTCACCGCGGTGTAGGCCCCCCCTCCAAGCACATCCAGCGCGCCCGCATCGTTCTGCTCTCGCCCGTCAGGCCGCGCACCACGTTGCGAACGAGCTTGCGGCTGTGGCCGGTCTTGCGAGCAATCACCTTGATCGGCACGCCCTGCCGCAATAGGGCCAGGATCGCCTCGCTGGTCGCCTCCCGACGCAGGTAACCTTCGTACCGCAGGCGCTCGGCACTGGTCAGCCGCTCGGGGTCGACCGTCGCGGCGCCCACCGCATGGCGGATCGCCGGCATCGACCGGCGCACGGCGTCGAGGAAGGCGGCGCTGGCGTTCTCCATCAGGTGCCAGCGATCGGCGGTCTGGACGGCATCTGGCAGCGCCCGTGTTGTGGCTTCTCCAAAGCCACCACCACGATCGCGCGCGACGACCGTGATCTCGGGATGAGCCGACAGCCAAGCCTCCACCGTGCCACTCTCGCGATCCGGTAGCAGGGCGGGGGGGCGCCGTCGCTCCAGATCGACGATGATGGTGCCGTAGCGCCGTCCACGGCGGAACGCCCAGTCGTCGATGCCGATCACGCGCGGCACCTCCACCGGTCGCGCGGCATGCCGGCGCATGCTGCGCAGCATCGTATCGCGACCGGCGGGGACGGCGAGCCGGCGGCTGAGACGATCCGCGGGCCTGCCGCCGAGCGCGAGGCCGAGGTGATGCACGATGCTCTCGAGACGGGCGGTGCGCCGGACATATCAAGGCTTCTGCCTGCGAATGCTTGACGCCGGAGCCTTCGAAAAAACTTTGTTGTAAACTTCATGCGCAGGACATTAATCCGTTTGTTGCGCTCGTTGTGAAGGTAGAAACGGTAATCAGTCCATGCTATCCGCGCCATAGCGGTGCTAAAAAGCACAACGCCATCTTGGCGAACACCAAACGCCTTAATTATAGAATAGTAGAAATAGAATTTCTACGCAAACAAACTCAGGTACCGAAAACGTTCTACTTATAACTGTTGCATTTTTATTATAATCGATGCGGTGGTCCAATCTCGCCGCGCAAGCCGGCGTACCATCCGCGTAGCGCTGTCGCTAGGTTCGCTGTTGAGCCAGAAGTTGCGTATTTTGCCATAAACAGGAGCGATCCAACGGCGCCTATCGGCCAAGAATTCGGTTTGAATTTTTTTAGCAATAATATATTATTTCGTTCACCTAGATACACAGCCAGAGAAGATTGATGCGCACGGTTTGTGGATGAACCAATTACCGCGCCATGGTCATGGTAGACAATAGCATCAGCAGTAAAACGGATCTTCCAAAATCCACGCCTCAAGCACCAATCTACCTCTTCGCAATAGAGGAAATAACGCTCATCCATTAATCCAGCTGTCCTAAGGAAACCTGGACAAGCGAAGAGCGCAGCACCTGATACGAAATCAAGCTCACATTGTACCTGTTCAACTTCGACGCGAGTGCCTACTTCATCGCCAAGGCCGACCAATCGGGAGCGACCAAACCACGGTCGCCACGCACCACCGTACATCTGTACACGGCCACTGCGCGTATCAGCGATTACGCAGGCAACCAAACCTGTTTCAGGTTCCTTTGAAGTTAATACTACAGCGCTAAGCGATAAAGGTTCGACTTCTAAATCAGGATTTAATATCCAGACACCGGTGATTATAGTCGGGTTGAGTACGCGTAAAACACAGTTAATTGCGCCTGAATAACCAAGATTGCTTGTCGCATGATATAGTGTTACAGTGTTTCCACCTTTTGCTAATATACCTTGCTTTACCGCAGAAGTTCTATCGATATTTATCGATGCTTCTACATCGCGAACATTAGCAAAAGCAGCGCAAGTGGAAAGTTTTTCGAACGAAGATTTTATGCCGTTTTCTACAACATGAACAACAAAATCTTTGTATATCAAATTGCTCAATGATTCAACACACTTACTGACAAGATCTGTGCAATTGTATGCAACGATCACAATATGCACTGTCATTATGCAGCTCCTTTTAACTGATATTTAAGCGTTTTTAAAGTTCAATTGTGATTATTTATATGCCAATACTAAGAGGATCTCCTTTATAACCATGGGCAAAGCCGTAGCGCGGAAGAATAAGATCTGCAATTGCCCACTCAGGATCACGTAACACCTGTGGAGAACTCTGAAGATTGAGAATCATGCGAAAAATGCGTCCGTCGTTAGCACGGATTTCGGCTCCTTCAAAAGGAAAAGGTAGTTGCTCACCCTCATAGCCATTTGCGTTGGGAGCGCTCGGTCGCAGCCGGTACGGTCGACGACCGCCTATGTTACGGTCAAAGAGCAAATTATCGTGAATGTTTTTAATGTATCTATGCAATCTAAACATTGCATCTTTAATAAAAGGCGGTGAAGAATCAAAACTGAAATCAGGACTCAGTTTGATTGTAAAATAAATATGGCCGACGCTTCCGTGGATTATGGCAGACAATGCTTGAGCTAAAAATTGATCAGCATCTATTTGATTTCCATGGGAATGTATGGGTCCAGTTTCAATAAAAACCATTTGTTGACGGCCATCCGACCAATGTCTAACCTGATCAATATCGTGGCCTTGCTCTGTCGAAAGCGTTCCATTATGGACGATTGGCCAATTACGATGTTCTGAAACTGGATAGCTATCAGATGAAAACCAATCAACATATTTGCTGTGTGCATATTTAGACATATATTCAGATAGATAAGGATTCCGAATATGATTTCCGACTTGATTTAGCCAAATTGGCACTCCGCGACCATGCCATTTTGACAGTATATCGCTCATCATTTCAGGGTCGAAGGCGCCATGACCTCGTCCTACTAAACCGGAGCCGTCCACAACATTGGATGGCTCATCGAAGAAGGCTGCCGCGAGCATCTCTCCAGACGTCATGTCGGCCTCGAAGGTAAGTGGATCTTTGAGTATGTAGTTGTCGCGCGTGGAAAAAGTTGGCTTCTCATTAAACACAACACCTTCAGGGTAGCGAATTTGCGCAAGCCCTAGGCGTCGCGCGCTTGCACGCCACTCTTGAGACGCAGTGCCTTGTGGAACCATAAATAAGGCATTGATACCTAGATCTTTCCATTGTTGATGAAGCGACACTGGTTGTTGATATACTCCTATCAAATAAAAACGGGGTAATCGTGCGAGATTGGATCCGCGTACCCGTTCCGTCAATGAACCAGCTGCTGCAGCTCCGGCTATAAACATTCGCCTTGTCGTTCCACATAGTATGTGATGCGACGATAGAATGCTATTATTAAGACGGTTCAGAACTATTCCTCCTACTGATACACATCGATCGAGAAGCGCCGCAAACAAGAGATTGAGACGTCTGATCATTCACCGGCAATCATACGACGACGATACGACATTTATTAAGAATGATCAATCACAGCTCGAAAACTACCGTGAGGGACTGGCTGCGGCGAGGCGAGTGGTGGTCCTGCGCCAAGCCCTCGCGTTCGAAGAAGCTCGACGGCCTCACGAAATGGCTGGCCGCCCGCTTCCGGCAGCATGCGGGCAATGCCGACGTCGTGCGCCAGGACCTGGCGGCTGAGAAGGGCATCCACGTCAGCCTGCGCACGGTCGAGCGCGCGGTGGCCCCCCTGGGCCAGAACTAGTCGCCGCGGCCCGCGCGCGCAGATGCAGATCGACTTCGGCGAGCGACGGGTGACGAGCGGTCAACAACGTCCACTTGGCCGAGCTGGACGGCAGTCGGAACCGGCCCGCGTTCCGGGGCGCGACCCCTCCCACTCGACGAGGCGCCCCCGCCGACGCTGCTGCGCCCGCTCTCGGAGTACGAAGCCGTGGCCGGGGGAGGCTTCTGATGAGCTAGGGGCACGATCACCTCACGACGCTACTGGGCGGGCTCAAGCTGACGGCGAGCCCCGACCAGCTCGACACGCTGATTGACAAGGCCGGCTGGCGCGAGTTGACGATCCGCAAGGCGCTGACGCTGTACTGCGAGCGGGAGGTGGCGCGGCGCGACCAGTGGCGGATCGAGATGGCCTTCGTGCTGGCACGCTTCCCGTTGGCACGGTGTTCGGCGACGCCGTGGTGGCAACCGCAATCCTCGACCGCCTACTGCACCACAGGCACGTCGTCACCATCCGGGACGACAGCTACAGGCTGCGCGAGAAGCGGCGCAGCGGTCTGCTGCAGAGGGCGACACCCGTCCCTCAACCCGCACCCATCGAGGAACGAAAACCAAATTTTTCCAATTGCATATATAAATCTTCCATTTCATTTATCATACTATCGATACTGAATGACTTCAATGCTAGATGCCTCGCGTTTTCAGAAATTTCCGCCCTCAATTTGTCATCCCTCAGAAGCTTTAGAGCTGCGTCTGCCAGAGCCTCAACGTCGCCAGGCGCCACCACCAAACCAGCCCGAGATTGAGTAATAATTTCAGCTTGACCAATCACATGGGTTGTGAGGATCGGCTTGCCATGTGCCAAAGCCTCCAAAACTGCAATTGGATACGGGTCTTCGTCTGAGGCGAGCGCAAGAAATGCAGCACACTCGATTGCCGCATGTTTTTCGGGGCCTTGTAAAGGTCCTATCCATCGAAAATGGCTGGAAACGCCCAACTCGTGCCCGAGGCGCTCCATCATAGCCCACTCACCTTCATCCGGACCGACTAACAGAAGAAAAGCTTCCGGGACACTTTTCACAATTTTCGACAAAGCTTCAACGAGCAAATCTGGCCGCTTATGCTTTCGCATAATGCCAAGATAGAGAATAACACTTTTTCCCTCGAGACCATATTTTTTGATAAAATCTGATGTATCTACTTTTATAAATGCGGAAGGATCTGCCGCATTACCAATAATACTTATAGCGCGAGGTTTAATATTGAGTTCTAATAAACGTTGTTTATCGACTTTACTTAATGTTATGTAATGATTAAAACGACTAAGAATTTTTATCCTGGCCAATTGATCAAACAGACCGTAGTAAATCTTTTTTCCGATCGTGTTGGCGTAAAAACCGCCGTGAATGTGGAGAATAGTAGGGGTTGACAACCATTGCCCGACAAGCGCTGAAATCTCGCTTTGTGGTTGTCTGTAGCCATGACAGTGAATGATGTCATAATTTCCAGCCCGAAGAACTGATAGGATTCCTGGAAACAAAGCATGATGACCGATGCTTGCATAGCTGCGAAATCGAAACACATGCACACCATTAATTATTTCTTGACATTCCATATGGCGCCGTGTCGCACCTTTATGATCACGATTTGCAGTTAACACGTGGACCTCATGACCGCGACGAACCAGTTCCTCAGAGATCGACTGACAGATTGCTTCAACTCCGCCGATCACAGGACTATAATAAGGAACAACTTGAGCTATTTTCACGTCAAACTCCATGAGATCGCAATTGCGGTGAAAGTGTTTACGCTTATGGGGTTTTAACTAATCGCCTTAGAAGGCGTTTATATTGTTCGCGCCGCATAAATCGTATCAACTCTGGTGAGATGGCGCGCGGCTTGCGTGAAACCGCGCCCCAGGCATAGCCAATAAGAATCATCACAGAGCCAAGGAATACCGGTCGTTCGAGTAGTCGTGATAGCGCACGGGCAACATTGTAGATTGGAGAAAATCCGACAATGTACTCTGTCGTGCCGCTGTTGAATCTCGTTCTAAGCACGGGTCGTCCGGTCAGACCCTCAGGTTTATGATGATATACAGGCAAATGCTGTAATGAAGCTGTTTTCCAACCGTGATAACGGGCGGATATTTCTGCAACCCCGTCTTCCATACCTCCAGCGATTGGCAAATATCCCCCAATACGTTCAAAACATTCTCGACGAAAAAATTGAATTGCCCCAGGGACACTTTCGTCATCCGATTTTACATTTACAGGTTTCTGACCGGGAAAAACGTCGAGAATCTTACCCCCTATGATACCATATTCAGGATTTGTGTCAAAAAAACTCAATAATTCTTCGAAGTAAGTGGGTCCAAATGATACATCAGCATCAATTACTCCTACATATTCGTAATCAAATTCAGAGAGGGTTGATAATGCAAGCTTAAGCGCTTCAACTTTTGCTGCTGTATTTCTTGCTGAAGTAGTATTATTGCGAACAAGGACGATGAAATCATGCTCAAAACGAAAATTCTCTATGATTGCATCAGTGTCGTCAGTCGAATTATCACTAACAATCACCCATCTTTTCGGAGGCAGACTTTGTTTAACTACAGACTCGAGAGTACGATGTATGTAATAAGCCTCATTACGAGCTGCTGTGACGAGCGCATAGCGGGGTTGTGATTTTGGCATGCAATCGTCCGTCACTACTGAAAGCCCGACGACCGAGCGGCGTTAGGCAGCGATCTAGCTCGCCGCAAATTTCATTGCCGACATATCTTGCGATGTCAAGCTAAAGATAGCTTCATTGATGCTGTCTCCATTAGTACATCGGCACCAACAAACGAGCGACATACTCGTTGGCCACCAGCTTACAACCATGGAGGATTTCGCGATCTACCTGCACCCACGACGATGTTTGTCACGGCACCATGACGCCGTTTGCAGCGTCACCGTCACGAGGAGTTCCTGCGCTTCCTCAGCGCCGTCGAGGCGGCGGTGCCAGCTGGCAAGGTCACCCACGTGGTGCTCGACAACTACCGCACGCACACTCATGCGAAGGTTTGGACTTGGCTATCGCGCCATCCGCGCTGGGTGTTCCACTCCACCCCAACTTCGGCCTCCTGGTTCAACGTAGTCGAAGGCTTCTTCTCGGCCTGACCCGGCGCAGGCCGAAGCGTGGCAGCTTCAGCAGAAGCGTTGACTTTTAGGCTGCGATCAAACGCTACATTGCCGAGCGCAATGTACAGGACCGACACCCCGATCATCGCGCTCCAGCCGGGCGACACGGTGATCCTCGAGAACCTCCAGGCCCACAAGGTGGCAGGCGTGCGCGAGGCCATCGCGGCAACCGGCGCGCGGGTGGTGTACCTGCCACCTATAGCCCGGAGTTCAACCCGATCAGGAAGGCCTTCGCCGCCTTAGCCCAAAGGAATGCCACAATCATCTCAACGCAGCGGGGTATCAAGATGACATCCTTATTTCATTTTGATCAGGCAAAATCATAGAAAAACGCTTTCCAAAATTTAATGGATCGTCATTTGATCGATTTAAAATTAGATTTGTTATATTACCGTCGATTTTGCCATTTGATCAACTGAATTAAGAATAGCCAGAGCACTGGCGCGCTTTCCACAAAATAACGTCGCCACATGCGACGAGGTGATGACAAAAGACGAAACAGCCACTCAAGATGTAATCTCTGCATAGCCGCTGGCGCTCTCCGTTGTTGACCGGTAAGAAAATCAACGGAACCACCAATACAAAGTATATAACAAGGTTTATTTCTAGTTTTGGAAATACGCCAAGCTATTTTTTCCTGCATCGGAAAACCGAGTGCAACAAGCAGAATTCCAGCATCACCGTGAGAAGCAGACTCTACAAGTCTATTTTGCTCCTCCACGTCGTCGCGTAGCTGAAAACTAGGAGATAGCAGATCGAATTTAAGTTTCGGATAGAGTTGATTTAAACGCATGCCATCAGATTGCCGAGGTCCGATAATTAGTACCTTCCCGCCACGGCGTTCAAGCTCTGGCAAGAGCGCTGCAGTCAAATCACTACCTGTAACAACCGTAAGATTTATGCCTACAAAACGAGCTAGCAATGCAAGAACTTTGCTGTCGTTGAGGATCAAATCGGCAGATAAATAATGTTCTCTTAAGATATGGTCCTTGTGAAGGACACCGACATGCTGCGCGTTCGGGGTAACAACCATTAAAGGCGATGATGGAGTTCCTTCGAGAATTTCAGCGAGCGCCGTTGCGCGATCTATATTAGTGAAAGGCACGCCTAAGAACGTCACATTTTTTTTTGGTGTGGCCAGTTTCATATTTGATGATCCTCCTTTTGCATTGCAAATCCGCAAGAACTAAATCGCGCCATCAGAGCGCCGTGCAATAGCAATTATACCGGCTAGCAGCAATCCACACAATGCTCCCGAGGCTATAAAAACCTTTTTATTTGGGTATACTGGATCGATAGAACTCCTTACCGCTTGCACAACTTTTAGACTTGAAAATTTGGCCGCATCGAAAGCAGCATTTACCTGAGCTTCGGCTCCTTTGCGAGCATAAGTTTCAACATTTAAACCAGCTATAACAACATCTCGCTTTAATCTCGAATATTCAGGGCTTAATTTACTGTTTTCAGAAAGTAAATTATTTAAAGTTTTAATTTCAACTTCTTGTTCTCGCATCAGCGCTTGTAATCCTGACAATTCATTCTTACTCTTTAGAAGCCCCTCGACTGAATTTTGATAGATCTTGACTATCAAGAGCGGTGGATCGCTTCCAATGGAGGGTAAGTGCGTGTCCCGCTGCTCGCGCCGAACTTCTGCTTGTTGATCTATCAGTGTGTCACCGATGAGGGAGGCAACAGCAGGTGAGCCAATAATTGGCCTAAGTCGTAAGAGCTGGTTGCCTGAAGATTGAATTTGTGCCTGCTTTTCAGCTATATTTCCGCGTGTTGTGGCTAATGATACAGCAGTATCGCTCAGTCTTTTTTGTATGAGATTTCTCTGCTCATCGTCAGAATAAATGCGGTTGCGTTGCTCAAATGCAGCTAGAGCGGCAGATGCACGTCCGAATTCTCGCTCGAATGATTGAGTTTGTTTTGCAATAAAGTCCGCTTCTCCTGGTTTTGCGTAAACTTCTCCATGTCGATCTAGGAAGCTTTTTAGTAAATCTGATGCAAATTCCTGAGCTACGATAGGATCCGGATGGCGAAACGTAAGTCTAATAATATCTGTATTCGGCTCTGATCGAACATTATACGCTGTGCGCAGTAAATTAACGAGCTTTCTCATTTCTAAATTTTGGACGTAAGGCGACTTCTTCGCCTGATTATCTGGACCTTCGGCATGAACTTTATCGTTTGTAACTGCCGTATCAAATACGATACGATGTACCCCGAAACGTTGGAGAACATTTTTTAAAAAATCCCAAAAAAAAGCCGTAGAGAACTCCTTGTTCTCTACGGTTGTGTTGAGTTTGAAGTGATCGACTCCGAAGCGTTGGATTGCACCTTCTAGAACATCGAGACTTGACCCAATACGTACTTTTGAGTTGACTATCTCAGCCTGCCTAAGAGGTGACACACCCGAGTCCTTGTCGGTAGGTCCTTGTCCCACAAGAAGCAAAGCTTCGGCTTCGTACTGCGGGGTAATCTTTGAACTTATCATATAACCTCCAACACTACCAAAAGTAAATAGCAGTGCTGCAAGCAGTTTGTGTCGCCATATTTTTGCTAGAAAGACGTCGGATCTGATCATATTACTCCCTACCGTGCTGAGTATGTCGCGACGTGGTGCCGGGCATAAATGAAAATTTTCAGGTTCAGGCGCCTCCCCACAAGCAGCCGCTCTTGCTGCTGTAGCCTAGTGGGCTGAACGGCGCACCTATG
The DNA here is from genome assembly GCF_900116815.1 of Methylobacterium sp. 174MFSha1.1. Classification (NCBI taxonomy): domain Bacteria; kingdom Pseudomonadati; phylum Pseudomonadota; class Alphaproteobacteria; order Hyphomicrobiales; family Methylobacteriaceae; genus Methylobacterium; species Methylobacterium sp. 174MFSha1.1. Next base: position 17,789 of record NZ_FPCB01000057.1, read on the forward strand.
ACTATCCTAGAAGTGACCGCCACATAAAAGGTATGAAATGGCTGCTCGATAATAGAAGTTCCTTAGATTGAATTAGTTGAGGATCTACCAGGGCAATCTATGATTATTTTTCGAGGAATAGCAAGTTCAGTATGCATTTGTCTGACGCGTGACTTCAGCAAGCACCGTGCGAGCCATGATTGACAAGTCCAGAGCGAGACTACGGCGCTTCACGTACCACAAATCTAACTCAATACGGCGCTCCATATGCCCTAATGTTGGTGTCTCACCTCGTGAACCGTTGATCTGCGCCCATCCAGTCAGACCTGGCTTAACCGCGAATCGTTGCGCATAGTTTGATATGTGTCGACTATAGTATACATCATGTGCGACAGCATGTGGCCGCGGACCAACCAGCGCCATTTCGCCGCGCAGTACGTTCAACAACTGTGGTAATTCGTCCAAGCTGGTCCTTCGAAGGAAGTTTCCGACCCGCGTCACACGAGGATCAACCTTTGTGACTTGTCTTACGATAGCGCCGTTCTCCTGCACATGCATGGAACGGAACTTATAAATACTAAACTTTTGGCCGTTCATCCCTGTACGAGTTTGACGAAATAGCACAGGACCTTCGCTGTCCATGTAGATTGCAACTGCAATCAGAATAAGAAAGGGAGAGAGCATTAATAAGGCAAAAAACGCCAAAACTGGATCGAGAGAGGGCACTAACCTAGGCAATGGGACACGACGTGCGAGTTCGTAATCCAAATCGAAGAGTTGCACTTCGCACAAGTTCTGGTTGAAATCCTTACTTATAGCTTCCATTTTGGTTCCCTCAAGCGGTTTTAATGTTTCATTAACCTAATCTCCAATGCAGTGCAACAAACATATTAAGCTCGGCATTATGGCGTTAGTACAAAATATAATATCCTGATTACAGTAGGGTAATGTAATATGAACATGGCTTTATTGTTACGAATAATAGAATATTGCAAACTTTCTTATGTATAATATTTTGTAAATAACATCGCTACTATAATATTAACTTTTCCATAACCTAATTGATGCTGCCTTTATGAAATTTAAATTGTGTTGTAATTCTTGCCGAAACTCAGATTAATCATTTGGTCTGTGTCCTGGGCACTGATCTGACGGGCTCGGACGGCTCACAATGGATGTGAGCCGTGCTAGGCTGCGGCATGGTCCATACCGTCTGCGTAATCATCATCGAAGCCGAGCCGAGGTGCGCGAGCGCGCCGTGCGGATGGTGCACGATCACGAGGGCGAGCACGGCTCGCAATGGTCGGCGATCCAGTCGATCGCGGCCAAGATCGGCTGCTCTGGCGAGACGCTGAGGAACTGGGTGCGCCAGTCCGAGCGTGACCAGGGCGGACGTCCTGGCCAGACGACGGACGAGCGCGAGCGGATCAAGGCGCTCGAACGGGAGAACCGTGAGCTGCGCCAGGCCAACGAGATCCTGCGCAAGGCGAGCGCGTATTTTGCCATGGCGGAGCTCGACCGCCGGTCTAGGCCATGATCAGCTTCATCGACGATCATCGGACAGTCTACGGGGTCGAGCCGATCTGCAGGGTGCTGCCGATCGCCCCGTCGACCGACGACCTGCATGCCGCTCGGCGTGCCGATCCCGAGAAGCAGCCGGTTCGTGCTCGCAGCGACGCCGCGTTGATGATCGAGATCCAACGCGTGTTCGAGGCCAACTTCCACGTCTACGGTATGCGGAAGAGCTTGCCCCGGACTTGATCCGGGGTCTGGCGGCAACTGGCCCGGGAGGGGATCGTGACCGCTCGATGCACGGTGGCGCGGCTGATGCGCAAGATGGGCTTGGCGGGGGTGGTGCGTGGCAGGACCGTGCGCACCACGATCCCCGATCCGGCCGCTGCCTGCCCCCTCGACCGCGTTAATCGCCAGTTCAAGGCTCCGCGGCCGAACGCCTTGTGGGTGAGCGACTTCACCTAGATACTGTCGGCGAAGTCAGGCGGCCTGAGCCAGTGCCGCGAAGCGTGGCACGCGGGTTCGGGCGCGGGGTGTTCCGCTGAGCCAGCGCACGACGCGCGTGGCGTTCATCGCTGCGGCCACACACACCTGCTGCAAACTGGTTCTGGCTTGGCCGATGTAGCGGCTCCTGCGCAGCCCGAAGGCGCGTACGCCCTGCGAGAGCGTGCCCTCGATCCCGGCACGGATGCGATAGCGCTCCTTCCAGGCCGGATCCTGCATCCGGTCTCGCGCGGCGTTCAGGGCCTCGTACTCCGGGCGGGGCAGGAAGTAGACTGCGCGACGTCCCTCCTTGGATGAAGTGCACAGGCTGCGTGCCTGGCAGGGACCGCACTCCGTTCGGCTGAACACGGCCCTGAAGCGTGCAGCGCCTGTGTCGTCACGGCCGGCGCGCCACGTCACCGATGTCTTGCCTTGCGGGCAGGTCACTTTCTCGTTCTCCCAGTCGATCGCGACGTGACGCTGCTCGTAGGCTTGCTCGGCCTCCGTGGACCGCGTCGGCATGGCGCGGACCGGTCCCTCCAGCGAGACGGCATGATCGCGCTGGCTGGCGACCAGCAGATCCGCGTCGACGTAGCCGGCATCGACGAAGTGCTCGGCCGGCAGCAATCCCTTGTCGGCCAGATGGCGATGGATTGCTGCGGTGCTGGCCATGTCAGGCTGCATCGCCGGGCAGGTCAATATATGCGTGATCAGATGAGCCGCGTCAGCATCGCAGACTTCCGTGACGTGCACCTTGTAGCCCGACCACTCCAATTGCCGCTTCGTGCTGTAATGGACTTCTGGATCGTAGGGAGATTGCAGGCGCTCGCCGACCGGCGGCAACTCCGTCCCGCTGCGCCAGCGCGGTGATCCATCGCCCTCGCGCGCATAGTGCACCCGCCACACGTCCCGCAGGATCTTCACCATCGGGACGTCGCGGGCCTCGGAAGGAGCCTCCGGCGCGTCCAGTGCTGCAAGCAAGGCAAACCCGTCAGCTCCAATGGCCAGGGCCAACGCGGCACGCTCCGCCTGCACCTTGGGCAGGCGGTAGTCCTCGATCCGCCGTCCATAGCGCTCGAACCACACCGGCTCAGCGATCCCGCGCAGCCAGTCCGGGGCGACGGTGGCCAAGTCGTCAAGGGTGGCACGCAGCGTCTCGGCGACGAGTTCGAGCAGATGAAGGTCGTGGACGGCAGCCAGCACGTGCGTGCTGTCGGTGCGTTGCTTGCCCCGCGCCTTGACCAGACCACGAGCCTTGAAGCGCTCCAGCATCCGGTCGAGCAGCAAGTCCCCGGCACCGCCAGCAACCAGACGGGCCCGAAACTCGGCAAGGACGCTGAAGTGGAAGCCCGGATCAGTGAGTTCGAGCCCGAGTGCGTACTTCCAGTCGATCCTGGCGCGCACCGCATCGGCGGCCTGACGGTCGCTCAGATGCTCGGAGAACTGCAGGATCGTGACCAAAGCCAGTCGCCACGGTGGCAGCCCAGGTTGACCGCGGGCGGGATAAAGAGCGCGGAAATCCTCATCCTGGTAGAGGACAGTGAACTCGTCACGCAGCCGCGTGACCATCGTCCCTTTTGGAAACGCCGCATGGGCCACCCGAGCGGTCTCGGTGGGGATCGGACCTATTGGCTCCGGACGCAGGCTCATCGCGCATCTCCAAGCCCCCCGCTGGCGACCAATTCGCCGACAGTATCTCACCTACGTGGCGACGTGGTCGGGCTTCGTGTACGTGGCGTTCGTCATCGATGCGTTCGCCCGGCGCATTGTCGGTTGGCGGGCCCCACGCAGCGCTCGCGCGAGCTTCGTGCTGGATGCTCTGGAACAGGCGTTGCACGAGCGTCGTCCTGGTCAGGGCAGCGGACTGGTGCACCACGCGGACCGCGGCTCGCAATACTTGGCTCTCCGGTACACCGGGCGCCTGGCCGGAGCGGGCATCGAGCCGTCGGTCGGCAGCGTCGGCGACTCGTACGACAACGCTCTGGCGGAGACGATCAACGGCCTGTTCAAGGCGGAGGTGATCCATCGGCGCGGGCCGTGGCGCTCCTTCGAGGCGGTCGAGTACGCCACCCTGGAGTGGGTCGACTGGTACAACCACCGCCGCCTGCTCGCCAATCGGCAACGTCCCTCCCGCCGAGGCCGAAGCACGCTATCATGCCCACGTCGGCGACCAGATCCTGGCCGCCTGACCCAAGACAAACAGCCTCCGACAAACCCAGAGCGGTTCACGACGCCGTGCACGGCCGGATCGGATCCTGCCTCAACGAGATGAGCCAAGTCGGCCTGCTGCTCAGGCGAGAGGCGGGGCAGACGGCCTTTGGCCTAGCGGTCGGTGAGCCCGTCAGGGCCGCGCGCGTTGAAGCGATGGACCCCCAATCCTGAAGGGTTTGACGATCCATGTCACCGATCCGGGCCGCCTGAGCCCAGTTCATCCGATCCAGCACGGCAGCCAACACGAGCAGGCGCTGGCTCTGGTTGGTGTTCTTCGCGACGGCGAAGATCGCGCAGATATTCTGAGCTACAATTCATAACTTCATGGCCCGCATTCACTGTAAATCTGCAAAAATTTTTATGATTTAATCATTTATCATGTTCATACGTACCTAAACCGACGCGGCATCCCATCAACACGCCAAACATCATCCAGGCACTACCCCAGAGATGCACAGTCAAACCGCAAAAAGCAAGTGTCCACAATCCAACTGTCATCCACTCTGCTGAGTTTGCGGCAAGTATATTTATAAATCTCCTGTGGAAAAATGCGGATACCATCGCCAATACAAGGATTAATATGGCAATTAGGCCGTACCGCATAGTCAGGAATAACCATAAGGAGTCGACACTGTCTGGCATATCATTAGGTCGACTCCAATCGCGATATCCAATTCCAGTCCAAGGAGAAAACTCAATCTCTGCAATCACATAGCGCCAAATCAAAAACCTAAAAGTTCCGCTAGAATTCTCAAACGTTACCATTGACAGAAATTGACTAAGATCTAAATCTAGTATTATTAAAAATGTAGTTGATGTTAGTCCTATAAATATTAACGCAAAAACTCGATACGCGGCTTTTTTTACTATAATTCTCAGACAAAACCAAGAAAAAATAAGAGTAGAAGCAATTATTGGTGCCGCAGAAAGAGATAATATTGCACCAAAAATCATTAAAAGAGAAAGTAACAATTTGTCTTGCCAAGAAAATGTGGCAGGCTGTACAAAACATATTCCTAATGAACACATGCATCCAAATAAGATTGCGTGTTCTTGAGTTGATGATGCTCTTAATAGTCCAAGACGATATGTAGAAGGAATCGGAATGTTTCCAGTAGCTGATGCAAATATATTATTTACCACTACTGATCCAATAGCTAAATCGATAAGAGCGCAGGCAATTGCTGCTAAACAGCCAGCCACGTAAGCTCTTGCCACCCGATCGAAACCAGCCTGATCTACAACTAAGGCGCGAGCAGCAATGTAGGCACCGCAAAACTCAAGTACTGGTATAGCAGTACTAGCAAGTGGCTTGCCTATTCCATCATTTAATATTGTTGAATAAAACAAAATAATGGCAAACAACGTAACAAAAATGTCCGTTATAACTATTTTTCTAGCCGTCCTGTCGGGAGTTTGGAAAAAATATGTAACACTAATTACAGACAAAATAATTATTACTAGTCTATTTACATTGATCAGTGGTGAGTCTATCAGTTTCATTGCGGATGGAAAAAAAAGCGATATAGAGAGGAGAGTGTTCATCTGATTATCCCGCTTATTTATTTAAGATCTAAATATAATACTATTATAATACATCGATTTCATGATTTTACTTGTCCGCTGAGTACTAATCATCACGAATTGTCTGAAACTCGCCGGAAGCCAAATCGGGAGCAGGAACGGAGTGTGATACCATCAACTGCAACTTCTGAGCTGCCTGTCGCGCCGCAGATAAGAGTTATTAATACCTTGCTCACTCCGCGTCAAATATGGAGACGATGATGATGAGAAGCGGTGTTCATAATGGAGCAGCTTTCATCGTGAGGACCTAGTGCACTGACTCATTCGGAAGGTTCACATATGGAGTGAGCCGTGCGAGTCTGAGGGATGGCTCAGATTGTCTGCGTGATCCTCACCGAGGACGAGAAGGCGCAGCTGCACGCGATCAGTCAGGATTGGACTTGCCCCGGTTTAGTGGAGAGCGGTTTGGTGTGTGTTGCCCTTCTCAAACCGAGTGGGGCTGATGAAGCCGAGGGCTGAATGCCGCCGGCGGGAATTGTAGAAGCCCTCGATGTCGTGGGCTAGAGCGTCGACGGCCTCGGCCCGCGTTCGGGCGTCGTGGCGCCAAATCAGCTCGCTCTTCAGCGTCTTGAAGAACGCCTCGACCATAGCGTTATCGTAGCAGTTCCCTTTGCCAGACATTGAGATCACGATACCGTTTCGTCGCAGTTCTGCTTGATAGTCGTTCGAACAGTGCTGACTGCCGCGATCCGAATGATGCAGCAGGCCTGCAGGTGGCTGCCGGACGACAAGAACTCGTCGCAGTGCGAGGAGGGCGAGTTCTTTGTGAAGCCGGTCGCCCACCGCCCAGCCGACGACCCGTCGGGAATACAGGTCGAGGATCACCGCCAGGTACAGCCAGCCCTCCCGCGTCCAAATAGAGGAGAGATCCGCACCCCACTTTCGGTCAGGACCCGCGGCGGTGAAGTCCTGGTCGAGCCGATTGGGTGCGACCGGGAACGTGTGGGCGCTGTCCGTCGTGCGCCGGTAGCGTCGGGGCTGATGGGCGCTGAGCCCGTTCTCCCGCATCAACCGGGCCACGGGCCGCCGGCCTGGCACCAGACCCTGCTCGCGCAGCTCGTGCGTCATGCGCGGGCTGCCGCCGGCTGGCAATAGCAAATATCTGCTGAACGATGACAAGTCCAAAGAGTAAGCCGAGCACCGTGCCGCCGGCACTGGCTGCGAAATCGATGAGCTGCGATGTGCGACCAGGGATCCAAATCTGTCCGACCTCAAGCGCTGCGCTCAATCCGATCAACATCAGCGCTATGATCTGAATGCGCTGTGGGAAGCCTACAACAATACCAGCCGCGGTCAAGACATAAGCAATGAAGTGCTCAACTTGACCACCAAGCCCGGTGTGCGGTCTCTCAGTACCGGGAAGACAGGACAGGACGATGAGGGTTAGCACGGCGAGTGGTGTTAAAATGCGAGCCAGTCGCTGAATGAGGTCGATGATCATGACGGGCGCAAGGTATCGGGTATGTCAGAGCGGATGGCAAGAACAAACACGCGGCAAGCCGATAAGCCTCGGGACGGAATGCGGCTCCGGCCTGAGTGACGCTGTTTACCGCGCCGCGCTGCCTAACCAGGCCTGAGAGTCGTAGTACGGTTCCGACATTATGGTGAAAGATGGTGATAAAGCCGGGCTACTAACTTGGTTTTCGCAGATCTATATCTTGTTTTTGTGGTTTTATAATAAGAATTGTCAGATTTAATTAAATATAAATCATGATCATGAGGCATAATCTAAATATCAGGTGCCCGGGTTTGATTTGCCGTTCTTGACTTATTACGTCTCCGAGCTGCGACCTCCTGTGATATACGCCTTGAACGGTGACGCTCAATTGCAACATCAAGTATAAAAATAAATATAGAGAATGCCAAAGCACCAATACTTGCGCCAATTGGCATCATCAAAAATGCGAGCAAAACATCATACTTGAAAAAAATTACAAAATTTGCCATCCCAAAAGCGAATGAAATTGCTATCAATGAGATGATATTCGAAGGCTTTTCTTTCATAACGAACACCTGCAGGCTAGCAATGCACATTATATAATAGGAAATAAATTTTTGAATACGATGATCTTAGTTTTTGGGTTTCGGGCGATGACCGCCGCTATCCCGGCTGGGCACGGGCCTCAATCGGCGCTGCTCGCGGATGGCCTCAAGGTTCCGCTAACGAAGCAAGCGAGGGGCGCCAGGGCCCCGACAGTCTCGAGGACGGTTTCGCCACCGCCCCGTCGGGCCCAGACGGTAGACGAGGAAATCGTGGATCTCGGCGAGCAGTACACGACGGTGAACCGGGCCGAAGAGCGGTTCGCGGCTATCAAGGCAGGCGCGGCACACGCCAATGTCCTGTGGCCGCCACATCGGCTGGTGGAGGGTGGTGCGATGCCTGACGCCCCGCCCCTCCTCCCGGCACCCTCGATGCCCGGGTTGAGGACGGTCGCCTCACGGTGACCATCCTCGGGCCACGCGGCTCGGTGACCACGTGCGTCTCGAACGCGGCGACCTGGGCTCTCTACTGGGTGCTCGGGCGCGATCTCGAACCAGGAAAATTTGACGGCAACGGTTAATTCGTGCCTGGATGTAGGTTACCGTGGCCCGCGCCTTGAGGGCGAGTCGCATCCACCGGAGACCCTGCCGCCGCAGTGAGAACCTGAAAAAGCGAGACCCCCGCTAAGGCGCCAACCTTAGCAGGGGTCTGGAGCCCTAAAGGGCCGATCCAAGCTCTAGACAGGCCGATCGTCCCTGAAATCGCGACCTCTGTCAATCGGAAACCCGTTTTCCGACGACGGCGGAGCTTTGCCGGGAACCGGGCGCGCCTCATGCGACCCGGCTCGATCTGCCGCGGCCTCACAACGAGGCCGACTGATGACCTATGCCAAGATAAAAGAGGCGATCGCCTGGGCGCATCCCCGCGCCTGCGCTGATCTGCGCGCGCAGCTCTACGCCTTGCACGCACAAGGCCTCCTCACCGATGACGATGCCGCCGAACTCGATGTGGCGATCGAGGCGCAACGCAAGGGCCTTGCCTCCGCCACGCCTGCGCCAGCCGGCCTGTCGCTCGCCGCCGCGATCGCACCCACCGCCGCCCAGATCACGAAGTTCGCGCTCCGTCGCCAGCGCTCGCCCGACCGCGCGAGGAGCCGCGAGCGCCGCCGGGGCCTCGGCGGGTCGAGCCCGCTGCCCGAACCCCTCGCGCGCCGCTACACCGAGGGCCAAAGGGCGGTGCTGTTCATCGTCGGGGAGGAGATCGCGGTGCGGGGCGTCTGCGGGCTTTCGGTCGCCGAGATCGCGGCCCGCGCCGGTGTGTGCCACCGCCACGCGCAGATGACCCTACGCCTGGCCGAGGGCGACGGACTCCTCTCCATCACCGAGCGTCCCCGCAAAGGGCAGACGCACCAGACGAATCTCGTGCGGGTCCTGTCGCGCGAATGGGCGGCTTGGCTCCAGCGGCGTCGACCGACAGGGTGCAAACCGATTCCCTCCACGGGGATTCAGGGATTCTCTTCTTCTCTAAAATTGAGGACGGCAGCTCGCGGAAGCGGCGGAAGAGGTTTTCGGAGGGAGGATTCGGGCTCTGGACCGGCGGGACGACCGGCCGCGAGCTCTCGATTCTAGCTTGAGACTGTCGCCACCCCTGGAATCGAGAGCGCCGGATCCTGGTGAGGATCCGGCGCTCGGTGAGGGATTCGGGCTGATTGGTGATTCTCTATCGAACCCGCCGCCCGTCCTCCGGCAGGTTGTCGAGGTCGATCGCGAATCCGTCGCGCGCGAGTGCCCGCAGGACCAGGAACTTGACCGTCACCCGCTCGTTGAGCGCGCGCTGGCGCAACTCGGTCCAGACCTCCTCCGGGATGCTGAACTTGAGAGCTGGGTCCTTTTGGGCGTTGGCCCTCTTGGGCAATGGGGAATTTGGGCTTGCGGGCACAGGCTCCGGAGCGACCGGAGTCTCGGAGGGCAGCCGCTCGGGCTCGGGCGCCGTCGACGGTCGGGTGAAGCCGAGATCCTCGGCGGCCTCGGCGAGCTGACGCGCCTCTTCCGGAGAGGTCCGGGGCTTCGGACGCGGGGCGGGCTGGAACACGGTCTTAGACATCACGCGGCCTGCTGCTGCTCGGCGAGGATGGCGAGGAGTTCGTCGAGGGTGGCGCCGACCTCGCGGGCGGCCTTAGCGTCCCCGTCGGGCGCTGAGGGCGACAGGCCGGTGAAGTGGAGCGCCTGATAGGCGGCGCGCTGAATCACTTCGGTCTGGAGCACGGGGATCGACGCCTCCTGGATCTCGGCGCGGGCATGCGCCGCGACGCGGCTCTGCAGCGGCGACATCTGCGTGAGGACGACCCGGGCAGGGATGCGGCGCTTGAGCATCTTCTCGGCCCGCTGCACGACCTCATAGGTGCGGAAGACCTCCTGGAGGTCCATGCCCGAGATCTTCGAGGGGATGAGCACGAGATCCGACTCGGCGATCGCGTAGGTCACGGCCTGCGAGGCGGCGCCCTCAAGGTCGACGAAGACGATCGAGTAGCGCGCGGCCGCCTCGCTGATCCGGTCGAGGATGTTGGCCTGCGTCACGCCGCCGATCACGTCGACCTGGCCCCCCTCCCCTGCCCGCTCGCGCCAGGTCACGACGTGACCGTTCGGGTCGGCATCAATGATGGCGACGCTCCCGCCCTGCCGGGCGTAGGCGTCGGCGAGGCAGATCACGAGCGTCGTCTTGCCGACGCCTCCCTTGGTCGAACACACGCTGATGACCGCCATTGCCCAAGCTCCCAGGTGGGTAAGTGTGCCAATACCCCAAAGGGGATAGGTGGAAAACCTCAACAGCCCGTGAACCCCATGGCCCAAGAGGGCAAAGGGGTGTTTGGATAGGGTGAACTCTTGATCCGCTCCGACGAACGCCCCATCCCCCTGTTCATAGGGTACACCCTGCGAGGCAGCCACGGTGAGACGCCTGCGCCCTGTCTCACAGGGTTGCTGGGCGGCATGTGAGACAGCTACAAGGGATCATCTAGACCCTGCGAGACATTCCATGGCCCGGATCGGCTACGCCCGCGTCAGTACGCTCGACCAGGACCTCACCGTGCAGCTCGCCGCGCTTAAAAGGGCCGGCTGCGACATCATCCGGTCCGAGAAGGTGTCGGGCTCCTCGACCGTCGGCCGCGACGAGCTGCGCACCGTGCTCGCCTTCATCCGCGACGGCGACACGCTGGTCGTCACCCGAGTCGATCGGCTGGCGCGCTCGATCGGCGACCTCCAAGACATCGTGCGCGAGTTGAGAGGGAAGGGGGCCGGGCTGCTGGCGACCGAGCAGCCTATCGACACGTCGACGGCCGCTGGCAAAGCCTTCCTCGATATGCTGGGCGTCTTCGCGGAGTTCGAGACGAACCTCCGGCGCGAGCGCCAGGCGGAGGGCATCGCCAAGGCGAAGGCGGCCGGCGTCTACAAGCGGGCGCGCACGGTCGATCCGGAGGCCGTGCGCGCGCTGATAGGGGAGGGGAAGGGCGCCTCGGCGATCGCGCGAGAGCTGGGGATCGGCCGTGCGAGCGTCTATCGGGTGCTTAAGGCTGCTCTGTAGCCTCTGTCGAGCTAACCCGGCCTGGACCGCCGCTTCCAACGCCCAGCAGACCTCTAGCAATCGAGCTGATTAGGCCCGGACCCTGACCGACGGCCAACGCGACGACTCGCATAGCGTGCTGCTATGGAACCCACTCTACAGGGTGGTAAAATGGGTCGTGAGCCAGCAAGTAAGAATGTCTGGAATATGATGAGACTAGAACGGGACGGGATCTAATGCGAATACCAAGATAATATTTACAATAATAGACTGCTCAAGACCACGCAAGCTTGAATGCAGTTGCTGCAGACAGATCGTTCATGCCAATCATCCAGCCCATCCGCCCGTATTCATAATTTCGAGCATCAAGCCACATTTCCAGCTCGCATATCCTTTCAGCTCCAACTGAAAGATGACCAGAGAAATTTGCAGAGTCCAATTCTTCGACATCAAAAACATACGGCCACGTGCTCTTAAAATTAATAATATGTTCTTGTAAGGAAGCATCAATTATTTGTTTTTTTCTCTTATGTATTCTAAGTATATTAAGCACCTCAATATCTGGTGTTTTACCGCACTTTCCTAATATCTCCTCTTCAATAATAGATATAATATCATCTAAAAACTTTGATTGGTACATGATTGCATGTTGCATCTCTGGTGTTTCTAGTGAATACCTGAATGGTCCAGCATGTTTTGATATGCGAATTCTGTATTTCATAATCAATATTACTCAATTAGATAAGATATATTTGTGCACAAAATTAATCCATTTTCCGCTTGCAAGCTGGAGGTATTGATACGTTACGCAATCTTACATACCTTGCATTCAAAACATAGAGCTGCAATCGGGCACGAAACGCAACGACCACTCCCATTTGGGCATTGCCGCTGCGCTCCGGAAGCTCCGATATAAAAGCTAGATCGCTCGTCTACGCACGAGACTTGCTACCACGTCAATGGAGACAGCACGGCGATTATAATAGGAAATAGGTCCAGGTCGGTTGGGAGCTTTGATTTCACTGACTAATATGAGTGATGCCGTTTTACCCAAGTGGTCCTGCAATCCAGTACAACTTGGATCAGAAAGTATCGATTTCTCGTCGAGAAAGCCTTCGTATATACCAAAATACTCGCGAACGCGCGACTCAATCAACACATCAACGGCTTGCTCGTGACAGTATGCCGTCACAGCCTCAATACGATCCTCGTCACCGCAGGTAAGCGAGTTAAAGTGATAAATTTTCATATCGCACATTTTGACTCACAGTACCTTCGCCATCTGGCTCCAAACTTCACGCCAGGGAATTGGTTCGATTGTAATGTTGGGATCGTCATAGATTTTGATTGCTGTGATTGACGTGCCCCCTCTCATGCGAGCCGCTGTGGCGGCATGAGTCGGATCATTCAACATATCGCCCGGAAAATAATAATTTATCGCAACATTTTTGGCTTCGAATGTGGTACGGGCGCGAACATAAACACATAGATCAAGTTGCTCCTCTTCGTCGAAGTAGAGCACCTCAAAAAGACGTACCGCATCGAGTGCGCTTTGATGCCCTTGCATAGGAGCCAAATTGCTCCTGAGACGATTATTCCACTCACGAAATTCTGTCACATCTTCTACATACTCATCGGCTTCCATAGAAAAAGGAGTTGTAACTGGAAAAAGTGCGCTCATTGTAAAGAACCTTTATATTCTGGCTGTATTTGTATGAGTATATATTTGATATATCATAGAATATTAGCATCTTATATTATAGATGATGCTAATTTATATGCTTTGCCTCACGTGAGAAGCGGCATTTCACGGACATTGGCTAAGTAGTAATCTGTCTCATCAGAAAAATGATCCGTGAGATCTTCGAGGCTCATCGAGGCGTATTCGCTTGGATCACTTCCCATTATCTCGCACATTTTGGTGCGCATGCTATCTTCGGCACCAGAACGGGTCATATGGGCCGAGTAATCCCAGAACCCGTCACCAATTTCGACGCAAGAAAAGAAAATCGTGTTCATTACTATATTCTCACTAAGTTTATTGTATTAAATAGTTTGATAATATAATCAGTCATTATGGATTTGCATCGAGCCAGTCGGCCAACGACTCTATTAGGCAATCCCAGCGTTCATAAATTGGTTTTTTTTGCATGGCCTTGCGCCACTTCTTATCTTTCGGAGCTTTTGCAGCGAGCCTGCTTAAAGCCATACGATATTTCGGATGATTTTTTAAATCTTCTCGATGATAATCAAAAATGAAATCAAGCACACGGGCTATCTCCGAAGGCGTGATCGTGAGAGGATCGTGGATACCAATGCTAATGTAATGCTTTCCTGTCATCGCGCATTCCATATCCGGGGACGCACGCTCGAAGGTTTTACCTCCATCATCCGATACCATGACGCGTTTATTTGTGTAATCTATCTGAAAAACTGCTGGCATATTAAATTTCTGCATTGTCTATATCCAATGTATATTCATAAAAAAATTAGTTTGTATCGTTATGGATCGAATGAACCGCCCTAACGTCGAATCGATTAACAGAAAATAGCCTCAGACTGGTTATGGGTCAATATATGTCTGAGAGGAACGATAATTTTATCACCATTCTGCTGTTCAAGTGTAGTAAGTAAGCGACAATAATAACCTAGGTTGATTGCCAATTGGCTACTCACCCCCGTTTTTTCGTGGCCGCCCACGAGCGCGGTAGGTGCCGGCCGCGATGCTGGCGGCTTTACTCTCAGCACGCCGCCTCACGCCGCGCTCTCTCTCCAGCTCCCGGCGAGCTGCTTCATGATCGGCAAAATTGCCAATCGGCGTGGTCTCACGCCGGGTCGCTCGCTCGGGTCGCGCCACATCGAGAATGCCCGCCTCCGGCACACTTTCGATCACGATGTCGTCAGCAATCCTATGGCGCGTCAGGTAGGCGTAGATCGCTTCGGCTTGCATCCGATCGTAGACATATATCGTGTACTCGCCCTCGAAAGTAGGGTCACGAATAGCTCCGCGCATAATGAATTGATGAATGTCCTCCATCTCGCGCGCCTGCATGATATCGTCAGATGTAATGTCTAGAGTTGACTGAATTGATTGATCGGCATCCTGTCTCTTATTTGAGTAGATAAACGCACACGAGGTGTGAGAGATTAGTCGGTTCGTTCCGGATTGGCGTGGTGATACTGCAACGGCATGATCGAGCCAGCCTTCGAAATATGTCATCACGTCGCGATTACCCGAATAATAGCCGAGATCGCGTACCTGGGCGAGGTGGCGCAAAACCGCGTTGAGGCAGCGCCTGCCTGTCGGATCCGCCCACCAAGCGGTGGATCCAATATGCCCATGCGTGAAGTATCGCACCCGCACCTGCACCTTTGGGCCGCCTGATCGTGTCGGGCTTATCAGCGTCTCCGAATATGTGACGTGTCCATCTACGCGTGCGCTCGCGCGACCGCATAGGCTGGTGGTCCAAGCGGCGGCCGCAATCGCGACCGATGCAAATCCTTCCAGTGCTCCAGGCGTCCATACGGCGTGCCACTGGACCGTGCGGCCTCGCAGGGTCGCATCCTGCCAGGCACCTACGTCGACGAGCGCTCCCTGGTGCGAGCGGGCCGCTTTGTCGAAACAGACGAGGTCGCTCAGATGCGTGTCACGCATGAGCATGCTGGGGCCAGGCGCGTCAGGCCTGAGCCGGACCTGCCACCATCCCACATCAGTCGATGGCTCCAGTTCATATACCTGCTGCAGGTAGACGGCGGCGGCAGGAGCACGGAAGCGGCCCGAAATCACGGCATCCGGCACCTCGTCGATGCGTGCGTCCCAGCGTGGCTGACGATCGCCCCCGAATGGGCTCAGATCCATGCGGGTGAGCATGTCATGCGTGATGAGGAGGATCGCGTGCTGATGCAGCTCTGACTCCTGCCGTGCTCGATCGATGCGTCTCTCGACCGTGCCACTCGCCCGCTGGTTACCGTGCACCGGCTCGATGTGTACGGTGAGACCACGCGCACGTGCACGACTGCGTAGATCATCCGCTTTTTCTTCGATAAGATCTGTGCGAGGCAGCGCGAAAAGATAATGTGCTGGATGATCGAGCATGTCGTTCATCAAATGGCCTGACTTCCCACAACCAGGAGGTCCAACAAAAATTTCAACAATCATATCGAAATATATCCTTTGTATTAATTCTGTCCACTGCGTGTATATATAGATAAGTATGGACGTCTTTAATTTGAATATTAACGAAGTCACCTTTCTTGAGCCGCCGAGGGCGGCTTGACGAGCCCGGCGCGGTCCGCGCGGGCGACGGCAAGGCGTCCTCGGTACGACGGGGTGCGACGCACCCCTCGTCACATCGATCGCGTCGAGGTGCAGATCTGGTGCTCGACGGAGAGCAGAGCTTTTTGCCCACTGATGTGCGCCGCTCACTCCCGTCGCGCTGGAGCGCGCGGTCGTGACCCGCGTGCCGCTTCGGCCTGCACCGAGCCGATCGCTGTCGCGCCGGCTCGCGACAGACCTCGCGGCGATGTCATTGACTCGATGTCTCGTCGGCCTCTCTGGTGTGAGAGGGTCTGAGCTCGACGGCGATTGATATGAAACCGCCGCCGCAGGCGGCGTCAGGACACGCCGTGGACGAGTTTTCCTGGCCGCACACGACCCCTCCGACATCGGCATGAGGTCTGGAGAATGATCCGCGATTTGGCCAGGGAGGGTCTCGATCAGACCAGGCCGTGATCACGCACGGCCTGTGCGAAGGCGCAGGCCTGTTCATCGGTGTCAAATCCGTAGGTCAACTCGACTTGATCGGATTGACACTCGATGTCGAGCGTAACCTGCTCTGTGCAGGACATCGCATCCCGCACATCGCACAGCGCCAGATAGAGCGCGGACGCGTTGGTCAGCGCGACCCCGTCAGCATCGAGGGCGTCAACGACGAGCTGATCGGTGATCGCGCAGAGATCATGATCACTGAAACACGGATCGACATCCCAGAGCTGAGCAAAAAATGCCACGCTGCGATAATAGTGCAGCACGTACTCCACCGCATCACAGCCGCGTGGGGCGGCGGCTTCCAGTGTGTCCGCCAGGCGCGTGATCTCATCGCTCGCGTCCACGGCAGCTGTGCTGAACGAGTCGTGCAATCGCAGACCCGCATACTTGACCGAATGGCCAGCGATGATCTGTGCGAGCAGAGGGTCGACCTGGCTGGTGAACGCCTTGAGAAGAGCCCAGGTCGCGAAGGGCGTGATGCTCCAGTACAAGGAGCGCCCAAGGATATCATCCTCGAGAACATCTTCAGATCGGAGCGACGCCGCGCCAGACTCAAGATCAAGACGCAGAAAAGCCCGATGAGGCTCTGCCTGATCGTGATCTTGGCTGAAGAGCGGCAGGGCTTCGGCCATAAAAGGGAGGAAAACCGAGGTGGGCATGAAAGGTCATCCTGAAATGAGGGTTGGCGCCGAGCTAATGTGTGCTCGACGACCCTGTTGTGACCTCCAGGAGTCCCGATTGCAAGCGCGCCGATTATCGTTCTGCATTCACGTTCAAGACACGGCGGACCAGCCAACGCGTCGAGGTCGTGCTCTTGGGCGAGGGCGGGATCCGGGAGGACCCGGACAAGCCCGCTTCTTGGAGGCCTACGATCTGGGTCGCGCGGCCAAGGGCATGTAAGCCGCGGCGTCCTCGACATCGAAGCGCGCCAGTGATCTGGAGACCCGGCTCACCACGACCGCCGGAGCACCGTCGCGACGACCGCGCACGCACCCTGCGCCCCATGGTGGCCGGCGCTTTCACCTCGATCGGTTTTCATCTCGAAAGGCCCTGTGTCAAACACCATCGATAAGGGGACATTATCAAGTGATGTTACCGTCGCTGTAGATGCTTGATATTAATGACCAATCTGCATCGAAGATTTTGATTGCTGTTGGATTATCACTGTGAACAGGATCGTAGCTGCGCGTTTCGATTGTTCCA
>NZ_FPCB01000063.1:0-25686 GCF_900116815.1 Methylobacterium sp. 174MFSha1.1
CGGAACTCCGCCGGGTACGGGGGACGGGTTCTCGGCATGGCAAAAACACCTCACGCGAAAGCGTTCTTGGTGTCCACCGATCCGGGGCAATCCCAGACCTTGCAGGCGACGTGCAGGGCTTGGTCGACGTTGTAGCCGAAGCGGCCCCTGCACTTCGCCAGGTCGATGCCCGCGTGCCTCTGCGCACGGCCTGCGCGACCGCATTAGGGAGGATGCGGGCCCTCAGGTCGGGAGGGGTGACGATGATCGGGCTGTCGCGGTAGCCGGGCATGGTGGCGGACCTGAAAAGGGAGAGGCCGCCCCCTCGTGAGGACGGCCTCCCAGGCAGGAAGGACGCCCCCAGGCTCGGGGCGCCCCGTGCATCCGCCAACACATGCCCCGGCAGGGACAGACGCCCTTGGCTACGCCTTGGCGGCCGGGGGCTGGGCCGGGCGCAGCAGCTTGGCGGTGAGGGCTCGCGAGGCCAGCTTCCGGTCCCAGCCGCAGTGCTCCACCAGGTACCGCATGGCCTCCGCGAAAACGGGTTCGACGCGGACGGCCATGTTGTTGAGCTCCTCGCCGTCTTTCATGCGCTCGTACACCTTGCGCTGGCGCAGGATGGACCGCAGGCCCTGCGCGATGGCGGCGTCGAGTTCGTGCACCTTGCGAGCCTTGTCCCGGGCACGCTTGGCGCGCTTGCGGGCGTTCTCCTGGCTCTGGGTCAGGCGCGTCGCCGGGGACAGCGGCATGCCCGCTTCCTCGTCCCCGGCGACGTAGGGGCCGGGATCGAACCCGGCGAGGGAGTCGGCGAAAGCGGCGGCCCAGCGGGCCCGGTCGGCGGCGGCGTCGGTCATGACGACATAGTGCCGAGCCGGGACGCAAGGGACCAACGTCAGGTCACGGCAAGGGCCGGACATGAAGACGCCCGCCGGGCCGTGGGGCTCGCAGCGGGCGTCCGTCCGGGAAAGGTGCAGCCCTTCGTCGTGACCCCCGCAGAATAGGGCCTGACGTTGATGGCCACAACACCCTCGCGCGCGATCTCCTTAGATGTTTGATCCCAGGGTTTGATGGTGCATTTTTCACGCGCGAGTGGAAGGATGCGCTATGGGCCAGGTTCACCACGGCTGCGCCACAACGACTGCGGCAATCCGTCGAGCGATCCAGCATAGTCAAGACAGCTTGAAGCATCTCGCGACACGCTATGGCATCAATCCCAAGACCGTCGCCAAATGGAAGAAGCGGATCTCGACCGCAGACTGCAGGACAGGACCGAGCGAACCGAAATCCACGGTGCTGTCGAGCGAGGACGAGGCGGTTATCGTGGCGTTCCGACGCCACACTCTCCTTCCGCTGGATGATTGCCTCTACGCTCTCCAGACAACAATCCCGCATCTGACGCGCTCGTCCTTGCATCGTTGCTTGCAGCGCCATGGCATCTCACGGTTGCCAGACACGAGCGATGAGCAGCCGAAGCGTTCCAAGTTCAAACGCTATCCGATCGGCTACTTCCACATCGATATCGCCGAAGTCAGAACACAGGAAGGCAAACTCTATCTGTTCGTGGCCATCGACCGAACGTCCAAGTTCGCTTTCGTCGAGTTGCATGAGCAAGCAACCCGCCGCGTTGCAGGAGACTTTCTGAGAGCGCTTGCCAGCACTGTTCCCTACAAAATCCAGATTGCGCTCACCGACAATGGCACACACTTCACCGATCCTACCGGCGATGGTTGGACGCCCGAAGACATCAAAGCAATGCGGGCTGAGAAGGTGCCGTTTCGCTGCCATGCTTTCGAGGGAGCTTGCGCTGATCTCGACATCAAGCACCGCTTGACCAAGCCTCGTCATCCCTGGACGAACGGGCAGGTCGAACGGATGAACCGGACGATCAAGGAAGCGACCGTGAAACGCTTCCATTACGACAGCCACGATCAACATCGACAGCACCTCGCCGACTTTGTCGCAGCCTACAACTTCGCACGTCGCCTCAAGAGCTTACGCGGCCTCACACCCTACGAGGCCATCTGCAAAGCCTGGACAGACGACCCGTCCAGGTTCACGAATGACCCGCACCACCAAATTCCGGGACCAAACATCTAGTACCCCGTAACACTTCGTGCGTAGCAGATGCCGCTGGTACATTGAGGGTCTCGGCCACGTCGTCGACCACGATGGCCGCCTCGACCTCGGACTCCGGGACGGGCGCAGGCTCGGCCGTGACCTTACCGATGGCGGCGACCTGGCGGGCGTCCCGGAGAGCGCTCGTGACCCACCGGACGGAAACGCCGTAGAGGGCGGCGACGTCGGCCTGCCTCATGCCGAGCTCGACCATCTCCTCGACCTGCTGTCCGATGTGGAGACGCACCGCCTGCTGGTCGGAGCGGGCCTGGACCCCCGCCGCACGCCGGGCCTTCACGACGCGCCCGATGGCGTTCGACGCGCGCCGGGCGCCGTCGATGAGCATGCGCAGGTCGGCGCGCTTCATCTCGCGGGACTCGATGTCGAGGAGCTCGACGAAGTAGCCGGGCGCGGGCCTGTAGCGGGGGTCGAGCTTCCGGGTGCCCTTGAGGATGCGCTCGCCCCGGGCGGCGACCTGCGCCTTGGCCCGGAGGGTCACGGTCTTGTCGAGGGCCTCCGCCTCCGTCAGGCCGCACCGGGCCGCCTGGTCGCGCACGTAGCGGTCGAGGGCCGAGGCGGGCATGTCCCAGGCCGCGGCGTACGTCAGGGCGAGGATCCAGGCGTTGCGGCCCTCGCCGTCGGGCACGGAGCCAGTGCCGTGCCGGACGGCCTGGAGCCGCTCCAGGTCCTCGCGGAGCGTGGCCCAGTACGAGCGCCCCCCGAGCTTGGCCCCGGCATGCTGCTTCCGGGGCGCGCGGGCGGCGAGGACCTTGGCGGTGCGCTCGGCCTTGGCGGCGGCCGCCTCGGCGTCCTTTTCCTTCTTGGTCTTGCGGCGATAGGGCAGGACCGCTTCGGCCAGGGCGTCGAACGTGGTCGGCTGGATCTCGCGGATGTAGGTGGGCCAGAGGATGCCGACGATGGCGCCGTTCCGCTCGTTGCGGGTCTTCGGCATGCGGAAGACTTTCGTGATGGTCTTCGCCGAGGGGTCCGAGCCCATGGATCGGAAGGTCTGGTGCAGGGTCTCCTGGATGGCCCGGTGGCGGGCCAGGACGGCCTGCGCGGGCTGGCAGGCGTAGAGCCAGGCGACGAGGAGGCCGCGCCCGCTGGACGTGGCGTAGGACGGCGCAGGCCAGGCCCGATCCTGGCAGACGTTCAGGACGGCTTCGAGGACGACGAGGGGCGAGACGTCCTTCCAGTCGGGTTCGTTGTAGAAGTCGAGGTCGACCCACGAGGCGCCGATGGAGACGGCGTTCTCCGTCGTGCGCTTGGGCTTGGGCTCGCCCCGGTTCTGGCGGGGCCAGGTCGCGAAGCTCATGAACCGGTGCTGGCCGACGTCGCAGGTGCGGGTCGCCAGGGCGTACGTGCTCCAGCGGCTGTCGTGCCAGGTCGGCTTGCCGGTCTTCCTCGACGTGGCCGGGCCGCAGAAGGCGACGGAGCCCGGGGTGCCCTGCGGGTGCACGATGCGGGAGTAGTCGAGGGGCGAGAGGTCCGAGCAGAAGACGAGGCTGGGGCGCTCGGCGGGAGCCTGCACGGGCAGGCCGAAGGTGTTGGCGGGTGTCACGACGGTCCCTTATCTCGGGTCGTCCGTGGGGCTGCACATCCACGACGCGACCGGGGTCAACGAGGTCAGGATACACGGGGACCTGTAAGGGTCAATTCAGGCGGAGGCGGGTCGAACACATTCCGATAGGCGCCCGAATACTTGCGACCGGAAGCGGAAAACGGCCCTGCTGCAAAGCTCGATACGGCCCTGGAAGGCACGGAAACGGGGTCTGTGCGGGCTGTTGGGGTGGCACGCGTGTATCGACCCATCCGGCACCTCAAGGGCATCAGGCGGGCTTGCCTGCGCCTCGGACCGGTTCGGGTATCCTGTCGGCGACCTGGAGGGGCAGCGAGATTTTTTTGTCCCCGTCCCTTGGCTCCGCCAAGAAAGACATACCCCGTAACACTTCGTGCGGAGCGGAGGCGGCCGGATTGTGGGGGGAACGGACCTACTATGCCCTCGGCGGTGCCGTAGGACAAGCCATCCCGTCCTCGCGGGCACGTCCACGACTCTTGTGATCAAGGCGGAGCGGCGTAGATCCGGCGGTCGTGCAGGGACGGAACGCGGTCTTACCTGGGGAGATCTCGCCTGACGCCTGCAAGGGCGACGGTGTTTGGCCTTCGATGGCCTCGAGCCGGAGCGAGAAGTCAGCCGAGGCCATAGTAGGGGGCGGTACGCGCCACCCCTGAAGGGCCGAACGAGGGGGAGTGCCCGCCCCCTGTCGATGTGGGAGGCATGGCGTCAGATGCCCACGCGCGTGGGGCGGTTCAGCGGAGGGGCCGGTGAAGCCGGGCTTGCCCTGAGCAGCGACGAAGCCGACCGCCCGCGACAGGTCAAAGCGGGGACAGGGCAACCTCAACTCCTCGAACCGCCCGGTGCGGACCCGCATGCCGGGTGGTGTGGGAGGGGTGCGGTTCATAAGGATCGCCCCCTATCCCGATCGAGCCGCCAGAACCGTGACGAGCGGCTCGCCGGCCCGCGTGACGGTGACGACGGATGGCGCCGGGCGGGCCGCGGCGACGCCGGCGACCGCCAGGCCGAGGGCGCATAAGCCAAGGGCGGCGACGAGCTCGCGGTCGAACATGGGGCCGGCCTCCGGAGGGGACGGCCCAGCTTGCCAGCATCAGTCGCCAGACGAAAGGTCGCCCGTTCCCCGGCCGGGGCACGGCCCGCTCATCGACACCGTCACGTCGAGGCCGTCCCGGCTGTCGACGGACCACGTGCGCATCTGGGCGTCGCCGTAGCCGCCACCGACCGGCGACCACGTCCCGGCGAGCTTACCCTTGTCGAGCCATGCGGAACCGGCGCCCTGCGCCTCGATGCGCTCGCGACCGTTGCGGACGTCCACGGTCCCGCACGTGACCGACGTCGTCCAGTAGGCGGTGCCCCGATCCGGCGAGGCGTACACACGGGCGAAGCGCTCGCGGCCGGGCCCGGCGGGACCGCGGACGGCGAGGAGGAACCGGTCGCCCTTGGCGGGGAACATCACCTCGCTACCCGGAGGCTCGGCCCCGGACTTGGCGGCGGCCGGGGCCGCGGCGAGCACCAGGGCGACGGTTACAGAACGGCCCAACATGACCCATCCTCCTCAAAGTGAACCAGGCTTGCCCGGAGGCCGGCGACGCCATCCTCGGTCGTGAAGGCGGCCGCCTCGAACGGGTTGAAGCGAACCCGAATGGCCGAGGGGTACCGCGGCGCGTTGCAGGGAATCCCCCGAGCGTATGCGCAGACGGCGCGCTGCCGGAGGGCCTGCACCCTCGCGACGGCGGCGGCGTGGACGTGGAAGCGCACGTCCCGCAGCGTGATGGCGCGAACGTGCCGATTGGCGCGGCCGCCCTCGCGGACCGACCACGCGCGCGGGCGGAGGCGGCGGTTCCGGTAGACGTCGACGATGTTGTCGTCAGCTCCGGGGCGCATGGCGGTCCTCCGGAATCTCGGGCAGCGAGAGGGCCAGCGACAGCGCGCGGTTTGCCGCGACGAGCGCCTCCGGGCCGGAGAGGATGCGCGCGTCGGCCAGCCGGATGACATGCTGCATGTAGCCGTCGAGGCCATGGGCCACGTCGACATGGACGCGGCCAGAGGCGCAGTGGGCCCGCAGGGCGGAGAGGAGGTAGTCGAGAACGGGAGCGTGCATGGCGGCGCCTCCCTCACATCCGCGTCGCGAGGGCGTCGCGCGCGGCGACAATCCCCTCGACGAGCTGACGCAAGGTCCTCACGGAACCGTCCCGCCAATGCGCGGCGAGGACGCCCTCTTCCTCGGGATCGGGCCCGGGCAGCCACGTGTCGTCGAGGCCGCGCTCGACGCGGAGGTCGACAAAGATCGCGCGCGTCAGGGCCGGGAGCGAAGCCAGCGTCCTCGGCCCCATCTCCAGCACCCGGAAACGGCTGAGCAGCGCCGGGTCGAGGCCGGCGCGCGTGTTCGCCGTCGCGATGTAGGAGACGGCGGAGAGGTCGACCGCGCACTCCAGGTAGGGGTCGTGGTACGCACGCGCGGTATCTCCTTCGGTCAGCGCCAAAATTCCGTCGGTGAGCAGGCCGTTGTCGCGGCGCGTCCCGGCGCGAGAGAGCTCGTCGAGGACGACGGGGACGCTCGCCGCCTCCGCCCGCCGGATGGCCTGCAGGGGCACGCAAGCGCGGCCTGTCGACCACTGGCGCGACGTGCCGATGAACGAGGAATCGGAGACGCCCGCGCAGCCGTAGACCGTCACCGCCAGCCCGAGGACCTCGCCGAGCCGCCGGGCGAAACGGCTCTTGCCGGTGCCGGGCGGCCCCAGCAGCAGCGTCGGGGGGAGCGCCACGTATGCCCGACCGGAGATCCTCTCCGGCGAGCCGGCCGACTCCCGCCTAATGCACCGCAGGCTCGTAAGCTTCCCGTGGCGGCTCGTGGCCGCTCCGGGCTACTTGCAGCGTAGCGGCGCGCCGCGGACCACGGCCGACCTCGCCCGGCACGTCTGCCTGAGGCAGAAGCTGTCGACGGGCCGCCTCGCGCCGTGGCCCTTGCGAAACGCCGGTGAGGTCGAGCCGCCCGCCTCACTGACGGCCAACATCATCGATCCGCTCATCGAGATGGCGCTCGCCGGGGCCGGTATCGCTGCCCTTCCGGACTTCCTCGTCCGCGAACACCTCGCCTCCGGCGCCTTGGTGACGGTTTTGAAGCAGGAAACGGAGCGGACGGGAACGCTCAGCGTCCTCTGGGCCGCTAACCGGTTTCGGACGCCGAAGGTGCGGGCCTTTGTCGACTTCCTGCACGAGTGGTCACGGGACGACATAGGTTCGCCCGAACCGAGGCGACTTTAGCGGAGGCAGATCCGATGACGTGTGCTCTAGGCCTCCGCGCCGGGTAAGGGGCCACGGCATCCTGATGTTGCGGCTGGCGCCTTCAGGTCCGCTTCTGTCTTCAGAGCAGACATCCGAACAGGCGGGGCGGAAGGTCCGGAACGGGTCAGCAGTTCGCGTACCGACGGTTCGGCTGTGTCTCACAAGCCAACATTGAGCGCCTGAAGGACGACTTCGCGTAGGGCGCCCGCCGGGCAGCCGAGGCTGGGTGTGTCGCGGGGCGGTCGGCACCGCCCCGTCCCGTCGATTGGCCGTCATGGCACCAGCGTCGGCAATCGCGCCTAGCGACGGTCGAGCAGGATACGCTTGAAGAAGGCGGTCAGCTCGTCATGCGCGTCGAGGGGCAGCACGGTCGCGACGTACTGGTCCGGACGGACGACGACCATCGCGCCCCGTGTGCGGTCGATGCCGCGCAGGTCGAAGATGTCGGGACCGGTCTTTAGATCGGCCGTGAAGGCCTTCTCGTAGTCGATCAGTCCGAAGCGCCCTTTCCGCGGCAGGAGAAGCGCCGGCAGTTCCTCGACCTTGAGGTCTCGATGCCCCTGCTGGAAGATGGCACGGACGTCGATCACGCTGTCGATGTCTGCACCATCCGGCGTGAAGCGCCGCACCGGCGACCGGTCGGACGTCGCGAGACGATCCATCAGCCGGCGCAGCCTCTCGGCAGCCGCATCCGCGAAGGCGTAGAGGCGCCAGGCCCCGTCAGCGCGGTGAACGTGTCCGAGCTGCATCGGCTTAGCGTCGGCAAGGCGCACCACCGGCGCTGAGTGGAACCGCATGCCGACCGTGAAGCCCCTCGCCAAGGCCTGGTGGACCGCCTCAGTGGTCAGGCATGTCGCTGACGGGTAGTGCGTCGCGACGCCGGCCGTGTAGCGGCCGGATTTGACGAAGTAGGCCTGCAACTCCTCGGGATCGACGCCACCGCGCTCCGGATGGGCCGGGTCCTTGGGCGGTGAGGCCATGATCGCCGACCATTCCTTGTCGAAATCGATAAGGCCCTGCGCGATGGCGTGCCGTTCGACCGTGTAGGTGCGCAGAAGATCCGGGCTCGCCCGCCCGTCCAGGACGGCGGCCAGCTTCCAGCCGAGGTTGACCGCGTCCTGGATCGAGACGTTCATGCCCTGGCCGGCCTTTGCGCTGTGCGTGTGGCAGGCATCCCCAGCGATGAACACGCGCGGCAGACGGGAGCCGGCCTCGTCCGCCGGGACGTCGTCGAACCGGTCGGTGACGCGCTGGCCGACCTGGTAGACCGAGAACCACGCGACGTCGCGGACGTCGAGCGTGTAGGGGTGCAGCACCCGCCGGGCGGCCGAGATGACCTGCTCCTCGGTGATATCGCGCACCGCGTCGCGGTTGGCGGGATCGACCTCGCCGAGATCGACGTAGAGGCGCACCATGTACCCGCCCTCGCGCGGGATGAGCAGGATGTTGCCGTGGTCGGCCGACTGGATCGCAGCCTTGATGCGGATGTCCGGGAAGTCGGTGACGGCGAGCATGTCGACCACGCCCCAGGCATGGTTGGCATAATCTCCTTCCGGGACCGCCCCGATCGCGTCCCGCACCCGGCTGCGCGCGCCGTCGCAGCCGACCACGTATCGGGCCCGGACCACCCTGTCGGCCCCCGTCGCGACGTCCTTCACCGTGACGACGACGGGGTGATCGCCCTCGGGCTCGACGGCGAGGGTCACGAAATCCACGCCGAAATCGGGGGCGAGCCGCGTCGGCGACTTTGCCATATAGTCTTGGAGGTAGCTCAGCAGGCGGGCCTGGTTGACGATGAGATGCGGGAACTCCGACAGGCCGTCCTCGGTGTCCTGGACCCGCCCGGTCCGCGCGATCGTCGCCCGATCGTCGGGGGACGGGCGCCAGAACACGGTCTCGTTGACCCAGTAGCCTTCCCGCACGAGCTTCGCGCTCAGGCCGAACGTGTCGAACGTCTCGACCGTGCGGCACGCGACGCCATCCGCTTGCCCGACTTGTAACGGGCCATCCCGGCGATCGACGATGCGCGTCGTGATGCCGGGGAACGCCGAGAGCTGCGCAGCCAGCACCATACCGGCGGGTCCGGTGCCGATGATGAGGACGTCGACGGCATCGGGAAGACCTGCCGGCTGCGTTTCCGTGCCCGGTGCGGCAGCCAGGATCTCTGGATCCCCAGGTTTGTAACCATCAACATAGAATTGCATGCTGTCCTCCCTGCTCGGACTATATATCTCGTATATGCAATATATTCTGATCGAACCGTGGGGTTGTTGCCGCGTGAGCCTTAAAAATCGTGATCTTGGCAGCTTCCACGCCGGTGGTCGTGGATAGAGTCTCTGCGAAATCAGCTTCGCGGCTGAAAGCGGCTCGCCGCAAGCGCAGCAGAACCTCCGCTAGGTTGGGTCGGAGGTCCGCTGAGAAGGAGTAGGCGGACCTGGAAGCGGCGGCGCCGTCAATAGTCAGGCCGCGATGCCGGCCGGCATGTCGCCGGCATCGATCAGGGCCCCTTGGGAGCGCAGGATGCGGCGGACCTCTGCGGCCTCGGTACGCCCCTGGGTGGCGTGGCAGGCTGCTGCGACGCCGGCCGCCTGGCCGGTCGCGAGGGCCGTCCCCATCACCCGCAGCGAGGCTCCCGCCTCGCGATCACCGTCGGCGGTTCGTCCCGCGGCGAAGAGGTTGGGTGTATCGATGCTTGTCAGGCAGCCGAGCGGAATGTCGTACGTTCCGCGCTCGGGCGGATAGACGAAGCTGCTCTCGAAAGTCTTTCGGTCGTGCCACTCGACACCCCAGGCACCAAGCGCGATGCAATCGTCGCAGCGACGGCCTTCCACGACATGCTGCCAGGTCAATTGTTCAATGCTGTTGATGTGACGGCTCTCCCGCGTCCCGAAATCCGGGCCTGTCGCGACGAGGAAAGCGCGCTCCCAACCCGGCAACTCGCGCAGAACGTCCAGGTAAGCCCAGGCTTGCTGCCGGCCGTCCATCTCGGCGCGCGCCATGCTGTGCGCATCCCGGGCGTCGTAGTCCTCGCTCGCGAGGTAGGCAACGACGTCGCCGGAGATGGGAAGTCGCGCGATCACGCTCTTGCTCTTGCTGAGCGCGTGAACGCCCCGAGCCTTCGCGGCTTCGATCATCCGCGTCACTAAGGCTGCCGAGATGTCGGCATCGGGCGAGATCCCGCCGAACCGGGTACCGAGAGTTGCGAGGTTGACTGCGCCGTCGTTCCCATAGCGCGTCGATGCGCCAGCGAAGAAGGCGAGGTCGCAATCGCCGCTGGCGTCGACGAACGCGTCGGCCCGAAGGTCGTGTAGGCCGTTGTGATCTGCAAAGCGGATGCCAGTCACGCGATCACTCTCGCGCGCGGCCTCCGCCACGAAAGCATGGAGCAGGACCTCGACGCCGGCCTCTCGGCACACCTCGTCCAGCGCGCGCTTTACCGCCTCCGGGTCGAAGACGACGAAGACGCCGCGGTGACGGATCGGGGGCGTCACGGCACCCCAGCGGCGGAGTTTCGCGATCACGTCATCGGCCACGCCGGCAACGGCCTGCCGGGGCGGATCGCCGAGCGTGTATAGGCCGCAATAGGTTAGCACGTTGCGCATGGTGGCGGCGCCGCCGAGGCAGCCGGCCGACTCGATGAGGCCGACCCGGGCACCGGTCCTCGCAGCGCCTACGGCTGCGCCCACTCCGGCCGACCCGCCGCCAACGACGAGCACGTCATACTTCTCTGTCATCACGTCGACCCTTCTGAAGTTCTTTACTCGCCTGAACGCCGGAGATCTCAGCAGACTTGCGTTGGTAGGCTAGCACATCGTCTGCTTGAGTATTTTTTGTTCGTCGCAGATTTTTGTCGCAAAACCAGCGGCCACTTTTGCGAAATTTATTCAGGATGCTTAGCGTCGAGTCTGTGCATTCGATCTGCTCCGCCTCGTTACGGCCCGCGCTCGGCGGTTGATGAGTGCGCAGCTGCCCTGGTCCATGAGACCGGCGTACGTTGCGCAGTCTTACGAAGAGCCGTCTTGACGCTGACGGCAAGATCCCGACACGAATTGTTGAAACTGGACTAGACGGCTGCCTTGTAGCGGACGGGAAGCATGAGCAAAGCTGCCAGCAATGGCCCGGCCGCGAGGGCCAGGAACGCGACTTGAAACGACCCAGTCGCGGAAAACACCACACCGATGGCGATCGGCACGATGACACTACCAAGCTGCCAGATGGCGTTCGTGATACCGACTGCCGTCCCGGTCTGCTGCGGCCCGGCCACCTCGCTGACGGATGCCACCAGGACCGGCGTGTAAATAAAGGCTACAAGGCCGAGTAGCGGCGTCGCAATCGTAAACTCGCCTATGCTATCCAGGCCTGAATAGATGATTAGTGCGGCTGCAAAGGTAGTGAAAACACAAATGAGGATGGGCTTTTTCTTGTTGGAGCCGATCAGGTCCAGCAAAAAACCCAACGCAGGCTTCGAAACCATGCCGGCCACTCCGAACAGCGCCAGCAAGCCTCCGGCCTGAACAGGCGTCATCCCGAACTGCCTGGTCATAAGAGCATTGGCCCAGAACGCGACGCCCCAAGTGCCCCACATTGCACAAAACCCGGCGAGTCCCAGCAGTGTCAGATCACGATTGCGGAACACCAGCATGGGATCGAAGCGTGGGCTGGGTGCCGGCGCTTGCGGCGCAGGGCGGTGGCGCAAGATCAGGAATGCGGCCAGTCCGAAAACTGATGTGATCAGACCGAGCACGTTATAAGCCCCGCCCCAGCCGATGCTCACGCTGAGGCTGGGCACGATGGCATTGGCCAGAACCACGCCGAACGAATTGGCGCTGGTCAGCAGGCCCATGGCCCGTCCCCGCTCTGTGAGCCCGAACCAGGACACGATCAGCTTCACGGTCGCTGCATGGTTCGCGCCAGCCGCCAGGCCCATGATCGCCTGCATCAAGAGGCCGTAGGTGATGCTGGTCGTGAAACCGAAGCCGAAGGTTGCGAGGCCGAGAGGGACCAGCGAGCACAGCATGACCCGCTCGGACCCGAAACGATCGCTCGACAGACCACCAACCGCGTTCGAGATGACGTATCCGGAGTAGAAGGCCGTCACGAAGACGCCGAGTGCCGCGACGGGAAGGCCGAGTGTCCGGCCGGCCTCAACGGCGACGCTTGCCCAGGCCAGGCGATCCGTGAAGGTGAGCGTGACGGCGAGCCACGAGATGAGCAGCACCGTCCAGCGGAAGACTGGTTTGACGATGCCGTCCACGGTTTGCCCGGTGGAGGCCCCGGGAATGGATCTACGGCGTTCCTGCTCCAGAAGTGCTCCGGGCATGCTTCTCTCCCACAA
This sequence comes from Methylobacterium sp. 174MFSha1.1, assembly GCF_900116815.1. Taxonomy (NCBI): domain Bacteria; kingdom Pseudomonadati; phylum Pseudomonadota; class Alphaproteobacteria; order Hyphomicrobiales; family Methylobacteriaceae; genus Methylobacterium; species Methylobacterium sp. 174MFSha1.1. The sequence goes on from NZ_FPCB01000063.1 coordinate 12,291, forward strand.
AGCTTATGCTTGATAGGGAAGCTAGCGGGAGGCGCTGGGCGGAAAAAGGTGCTTGACGAGGAAGCATTTTTTACGAATCATAAACAATGGATTCCATCGACAACATGCGCGCGTTTGCCGAGGTTGTTCGCACAGGCAGCTTCACGGCAGCCGCCGAAGCTCTCGGTGTCACCCCCGCCATCATAAGCAAGCGCGTGGTCCAGCTCGAGCGTCAAACCGGTTTTTCATTGCTCCACCGTACCACCCGTAGGGTGTTCTTGAGTGCTGAAGGCGAATATCACCTAGGTCGCATCAAGGCCCTACTTGCTTTGTACGATGAGACGTTCACAGCGTTGCGACAGAAACCCGAGCGCTTAGAAGGTCGTGTGCGCATTAAGGTTCCATCTACGCTGGGCTTTGCACGCCTCAATGCGCTGCTGCTTCAGTTCGCGCGCAAGCACCCGGGCATCGATCTGGAGGTGTTGCTCCTCGATGGCACCCTCAATCCGATTGTCGAAAGCATCGACATTGCGATCACGGCTTTTCCGATGAGCTTCGATGGTGTGAGCGACGAGACCCTTTGGCCCATTCGACGCGCCCTGTTTGCGAGCCCAGACTATCTAGCCCGGCATGGGACCATAGTACATCCCAGTCAGCTCGAAACTCATCGTTGTATCGTTTATCAGCCAACTGGGCCGAGCTGGCCTTTCCTCGGCGATACAGGCTTGGTCCATGTTACAGTTCGGCCGTGGCTTTCAAGCAACGATATGCTCATGCTACTTAATGCTGTTAGACAAGGAGAGGGAATTGGACTACTCAGTCATTATATTGCCACAACAGCATTGCAAGAAGGGCAAGTTGAAGTAGTCATTCCTAGGTTCAACGTTCCTGATCTGTGGGTAAAAGCTATGGTGCCTGCACAGCGACTCGTACTGCCGAGAGTGAGATCATTGCTGGATTTCATCCGAGTGCAACACAAGCAAGCAATCAATGATATCTAAGGGAAATATGGAATATTAAATACGGTTTACGATAAAATATAAATCATAGTCGATAAGCCAATAATATCATAGCAGTAAGTCGGATAAATGTTTAACATGTAATCGGTGATTTACGTCATCGACAGCAAGTGGTGATGAGCGGCCGTTCATCGGACTTATAGTGAAGGTCCGGAAGAGGGCGCAATCCTGCTATCCAGCGTTTACCTCTTGGGCCGTGGCTTCCCGCTCCGAGCTGTCATTCTGTTGACTGGATCGGAATGTAAAAAACGACAGCAAACCTTGCACGGCGGCCCTCAGCTTCCGCTGACACGCTTCACGCGAGAGCTTGGCAACAAGTTGAGCGTCAGGAAACCGTGTCAGGATATGAAATAACCAGAAAAACCTCGCAACCGGAAATTCCCGACATCGGCTTGGAGGAGCCGCTTTGGGTCAGGAGTTCGTCTGCCGCCTGGCGGCATGAACTGACCTGAGGCCCTTTGGCGCGGAACCGCCTCTCCCGACCCGTCGCAGGCCTTGGGAGGGTCTGCTCTCGGGCTATACGGCCGTCGTCAGCTTCGCGACGACGCCGACGATCTGTCGGAACTGGAACGGTTTCTCCAGCCGTTCGACGCCTGCGAACTCCGCCGGGATCACCTCGGCATCGTAGCCGGTCATGAACACGAACGGGATGCCGCGGTCCTTCAGCGTCTCGGCTAACTTGAACGACGGACCTGGACCAAGGTTGATGTCGACCACGGCGGCGTCGGGCTGCTGGTCGTCCAACTCCGCTCGCGCGTCCTCCTCACTCGCACATGGGCCAATCACTTCTGCGCCCGCGCCCGCAAGAGCCCGGGCGGTGTCAGTCGCGAGATAGAAGTCGTCTTCCACCACCAAGACACGGCAACCTGTGAGATCCGGTTCGCTCTTCATGTCGAGCGTCCCCCCAAAAACGGCCGTGCGCTGCGGCGCGCTGGTTCCCAGAATGCTGGTGCCCTCCTTGAGCGGAAACTCCAAATGACAGCGGGTACCACCAGGCTCGATCGTCAGCTTGCCACGCCCGCGTAACTCGTAAGGGACGCGTGCTTCGATCAGCTCGCTGCCGAAGCCTCGTCGGCGGAGCGCATCCTGGGTTGGCTGCGGGCGCTCAGGGGCGCCGTCCTCCGTCCATTCGAAGACGAGCCAGGGGCTGCCCCGCTTCTCGACGACGGACCACCGGACGGTGACCTTGCCGTCCACTGCGGATAAGGCGCCGTATTTGAGGGCGTTGGTCGCCAGTTCGTGCACAGCCAATATCAGCACCTCCGCGGCCTTGGGCGACAGCGCAACATCCGGGCCGGCGAGGTCGTACTGCCTCTCGTGCTGCGCCTGCACGCTCACCTCGTCGTGCACGAGGGCGGTGATCCCGACGCTGACATTCACCGCGCGGGTGAGCAGCGCCTGCACCCGGGCAAGCGCGAGCAGGCGGCCCATCAGCAGCTCGGCGTAGTCTGGCACGCTGGCTGCCCGCTCGCTGGTGCGGGCAGCAATAGAACGGATCATCGCCATGATGTTGCGCACCCGATGCTGCAACTCGGCGAGCAGCACGCTTGTGTGCTCGGCGGCGAGCCTGGCCTCGGTCACGTCCTCGGCGATGCCACCGATGCGCTGCACACGGCCATTCGTGTCGAAGAGCGGGAACTCGGTGTTTCTGATCCAGCGGAAGCTGCTATCCGAGAGTCGCTGGATCCTGAACTCATGCACAATGGCCTCACCCCGCCTTGCCTGTTCCAGATGTTCCAGCGCAGCCTTGCGGTCCTCGGGGATAATCGCCGACGCCCAGGTCTCCACGCCATTCAGGAACGCGTCGGGTCCGACGCCGTATATCCGCGTCACGGCGGGGCTGACGTACTCCATCTGCAAGGTCGCGGCATCCCGCACCCAGAGCGCGCCAGAAGCGGCATCAGCGAATTGGCGAAAGCGTTCTTCGCTCTCCCGCAGACGCTCCCCGGCGGCACGGCGCTCGGTCAAGTCGGCGGTGACCGCAAGCAGAGTGCTTGATTGGCCCGTGCCGTGGTGTAGTGGCCGCAGGCGGCTGTTGGCCCATACGACGCTGCCATCCGGCCGTAGGTAACGCTTATCGAGCGAGGCGGTCTCGCCGCTGCGCAGCGCCCTCGAGACAGCGGCGAGGCTTGGGGGCAGGTCCTCTGGGAACGTCACGTCGCCGATCGTCAGCCTCAGGACCTCCTCACGGGAGCGCCCGAGAATGCGGCAGATCTCATCGTTGACGCGCAGGAAGCGGCCGTCGAGCGCCAGCTCGGAGAGTCCGACCGCAGCATTGCTGAAAATGGCGGCCAATCGCTCCTCACTTTGACGCAGGGCTGTCTCGGCACGCCTGCGGGCGTCGATATCGACGTTCATCCCGGCCCACTTCTCGATGTTCCCTGTCGCATCGAGCACGGGTGCAGCGCGGACGTTCGTCCAAAGCCAGCCACCATCAGGCGCGCGAAGGCGAAGCTCAGCGTTCACGAGCCCGCAAGTCGCGATAGCCTCTCGCCATTGCTGCTCGCCAAGGGCCCGGTCGTCGGGATGGACAGCATTGAGCCAGCTGTCGCCACGCCACTCCTCCAAGGTCTGACCGGTGTACGCCCTCCAGCTCGGGCTATCGGCGAGGACGCCGTCGGGACCGGTCTCCCACACCGCCTGCGTCCAGCTCTCGATCAGAAGGCGGTGCCGCGTCTCGCTCGCGCGCAGGGCCTGCTCCGCCAGGTGTTGTGCCGTCGTCTCCTTGAGCGTCCAGAGGACGCCGCCGACCGCCCCGGCCTCGTCGCGGACCGGCGCATACTCGACGTCGAACCAGGCCTCTTCCAGCCGGCCGTGCCGGAGCACGGGGTAGAGTTGCGCCGGCAGCCGCGACGACCGACCAGCCATGCCGGCCGCGATGTCGGCCTCGAAGACGTCGCGCGACCGGGCGAAGGTCTCGTAGGCCGACTGCCCCAAGGCGCTGACGTCGTGCTCCCTCAGCAAATCCGTGAAGCGATCGTTGTAGAGGTGGATCGCATCCGGCCCCCAAACGAGGCTCATCATGCTCGGTGAGACGAGCATAAGGTCGACAATCGTCTTCAAGCTCTGCGGCCAGCGCTCGATCGGCCCCAGCGGCGTCGATGCCCAATCGAACGAGCGGATACGCTCGGCCATCTCGCCGCTGGTGATAGGCCAGGGGTCGTAGGTCTGCGTCATACAGCCAGGACACAGACACAAGCGATCAATCCAGTCAACAAAAGTCTGTCTTCGCTGGCCACGTTCGCGGCATGACTGCTTTCCGCCTTCATGCTAGCAGCCGCTTTCCACCCTCAGTAGCCCCTCTCACGGTCAGGCTGATTGAGTTTTGACCCTTGGCGCTCGGCCCGGCCGTCAAGCGCCTCGACGCGGCGCGCTAAAAGCTGCTCGCCCTGCCGGCGCTTGCGCCGTGGTCCTGGGAGGCCGCGGCGCGCTACTGGGGCTGACGCCAGCCACGAACGGCCTGCCAAGGTTAGCCTGATGCTCAGCGATGCTCACACGGACACGTGGCGTGCGCACGGCGGCCCATCCCGCCACCGCCAGCCCTAGAGCGCACAGCATCCACGTCGTCGCGCACGTCCTGTCCATGCCGAGGTCCTCCGCCGGACATGATCGCGCATCCCCGGCCTAGCGCCAGGGCACGAGGGCCTCAGTCGCCCGAGGAGAGGTCGCCGGCGCCGGAGGGGCACGGCCCGCTCATGGCGACCTCGACGTCGAGGCCGTCCTGGCGCGTGACGGACCAGACGCGCATCTGTCCCCCGGAAAGGAGCGTCCACGTGCCGGTGAAGCTGCTGCGGTCGCGGTGAGCGTTGCCCGGGGCCTGGAGCAAGATCGTCTCACGGCCTCGCGCGTCGACGGTCCCGCACGTCACGGTCGTCGTCCAGCCGTCCCGGCCGACGGGCGAGGCGTAGACCCGGGCGAATCCCGCACGGCCGCCGACGGCGGGCCCGCGCACGGACATGAGGAAGCGGTCGCCGGCCTGGGGGAACGGCTTCTCCTTCGGCGGGATGGTCGCGGCGTAGCCCGCCGCGATGGCGGGGATGACGACCGTGCGGACGAGGACGTGGTCGAAGAGGGTGGCGATCACGAGAGGGTCTCCATGGAAGGGGGGCTCAGTCGCCCGTCGAAAGCTGGCCGATCCCGCTCGCGCAGCGCGGGTCGGTGAACTGCGCCGGAAGGTCGAGCTCGGCGCCGCGCAGGGTGATGATGAAATTCTGCCGGACGCCCTCAACGAGGTAAGTGCCGCCGAGGCCAGGGCCGCGGCCGCGCTCGCTCGTGCCCTTGCCGACGTGCCGCGACAGGACCTTGCCGGTGCGGTTCTCGTGCGTGCCGCACGTCACCGTGACGCGCCAGTCCACGCCCGCCAGCGTGGCCTCGACAGTGGCGTAGCGCGTGACGCCGCGGCCCCCGGACGCCTGAACGCCGTAGTGCCAGATGTCCCCGCGCGAGGGGAACGTGGGCGTCTCGGCGTGGCTGGTGGCGACGTAGCCCGCGGTCAGCAAGGGGACGACGACGAGCCGGGTGACGGGGTGGTCGAGGAAGGCGCTGATCACGACAGGTACTCTAGGAACAGGGTCGGGGATGCCACCCAGGCCGAGTGGTCCGGCTCGAACCAGGAGATGTGCACACTGGTGACTGGCACGCCGTCGGCGAGGAGGCGCCCGTCGCCATCTGGGATCGAAGTGAAGCCGGCGAGGGCCGGGCGGTCTGGGCGCGTCGGTGGGATCCTCCCGCGCGAGGGCACAGACCTCGTGGAGCCGGCGGATCTTGAAGCGGGCTAGGGCGACCGGCCGGACGACGAGGATGACGTTGAACAGGGCCACGACCTCGACGTGGGCGACGGTCCGGTCGCCCATGCGCACGGGTCAGCACCGCCGCCGGGTATGGCGGTCTAACCTTGCCGTCACAACGACGACGGCTGCTTAGGGATGCGGGCGTACGCATTGTCGATAGCCACGACCCACTCCTCCAGGCGGGTGACCTCGTCCTTCTTCATGACGCCCCTAGCCAACGCATCCCGGTGCCGCAGGATGTTCTCCCTGCCGCGACGCCCGACGAAGTCGGGGACGACACCCGCCTCCCAGGCGGCATGCAGGCGGTCGGCTGCTACAGGAATTTTGCCCAGGAGATCTACATACTTTTCAGGGCTGACGTAGCGAGAGCGGAGCTTGCGCTTCCGCGTCGGGGGCGGTGAAAGTTCGGTCTTGGTTGCCTTAGCAACCGACGGGGCTTCCATGGCCTCCTGCTCTTCACACTCGACGCACTCCTGGGCGATAATATGCCGGTCTACGACCGCCAGGACAGCCGATACGTCCCTAGGGTGCATCTCCTCGACGCACAAGTCGCAGAGAAGGAGCCTCACCTTCTCCAGTGCGGCGATGCGCTGGCGAGGCGTCAGCTCGGTTGTGTCGACCCACTTGTTGGGGCTAGTGCCAGGAAGGGTGCGCATCTCGAACTCGGTCATTATTGGTACCTTCAGAGTGGGCGTTAGTTTGGCTGGGACGGGGCCGCCCTATTTAAGCGGCCTCGAAGGGCGCGGCGGCTGGGCTTAGAAGGGGATATCGTCGTCGGCGTCCTGCTGTCCGCCATGCTGGCCGTCCTGCTGGCCGCTCAAAGGATCGAACTCCGCGAGGGCATTGGAGACGAGCGCGTCGTACTCCGCCCGCATGATGGCCCAAGCTGCATCCTGCATGCTCATCTGCCCCACGCTGTTGAGGTTGATGATCAACGAGATGCGCTTCGAGGACGCCTCGCAGACAGCCTGGCAGCAAACGCCGCTTCTCCGCATCTGGCCGACGCGCTCGAAGGCGCCGCACGCCATCTCCCGGAGGATGGTGAGCTCCTGCCGGTGCGGCAGGCTGATCTTGTCAGTGCGAGACGACATCGCGAGTTTCCTTCATGTGGCGGTAGGGGGCCGAAAGGGCGGCGCCGAGCAGGACGCCGGCGTCGTGGATGAGGTCGCCCTCGCTGGCCCGGCCGGCGCGGGCGTCGTCCTGCAGGCCGGGCCGGGGGCCCCCTATTTGGGCGGGCCCCGGGATCGGCCGTCCTATTCGGGCGGCCGCGGCGGAAGCGGCGCTACGCGGCATCGCGGTCGTCCGGCTCGTCGAAATCGAAAGGGCTGTCGTGGAGGTGCGTGAAGCGCTCCTCCTGGGCCCGGTCGTATTCGTCGCCCTGCTCCTTCATGTGCCAAGCCGGGTTGGGCTTCAGCGGATGCGGCCGACACGACGACTGGGGCGGGCGCGGCGGCTGCCGGATGGCGTCATGCCAGGACACGACCGCTTCGATGCCATAGTCGATGAGCGGGAGCGGCTTCCGGCTCATCGCCGCGAACTCGGCCTCGTGGATTTCGAGCGAGGCTTCCCCCGGCGTGATCACTCCCCTGATGGCCAGGGTGAGCGCCCAGGAGGCGCGCCACTTATGCGCCGGGGCCAGTGCCATGCAGGCCTCGCCTGCCTCGACGGCGGCGTTGATGCGCTTCGACGCGGCGACGTAGGCGGCATAGACCGCCCTGAGCGCCTGGACGTCGTCGGCCGAGACGGACGGCTTCCGGTTCTCAGAAGAAAGAGGGGTGGGGGCTGTTGCGGACATCGCGGGGCTCCAGAGGGGGGACGTGCGGGACGGAGAGGGCGGCCGCCTCGGCGGCGAGCGCCGTCGCGAGGGCCTTCTCAAGGGACACCTCGCCGGTCGCTACGTGCCCGGCGAGGCGTTGGACGATGATGGCGACGCCGCTTGAGATGACGCCGTTCGCCCGGCGGCAGGCAGCCGCCAGCGACAGGCGGTCGGCGACCGCCTTGAGCTCGGGGGGCATGTCGGTGACCTCAGTGGCGCGAGATGCCGGGGGCGAGGTCCCTCGCCTGGAGGATCGTGCGGCAGAGCTTCTGTAGCGTCCGCAGAGAGCCCCCCTGGCCCCATGCCTCCTCCAGGGCCCGGTACTCGACGTCGTCGAACACGCCCCACGCTTCGTCGAGGCCCAGGTCCCGGCAGGCCGCGCGGGCGAACTGCGGGGCGAGGATCGGCAGGTGTTCGGGCAGCGGCGTGCCGACCGGGATGATCCTGCACCGGTCCTGCAGGACGTGGGGGATCCGGTTGATGTCGTTCACCGTGATGATGAACTGCACCGGGCTCAAGTCGATGGGAGCCTGGACGTAGCTGTCGTACCAGGCCGAGGCCGTGCTTTTCTCCAGCATCGAGGTTAACGCGTCGGTAAGCCTTCCGGTGTTGTTATCCCTGGACCCGCCGGCCTTATCGAGTTCGTCGACGTGGCAGATGATGCTCGCGACCGACGAGCGCAGCAGGCTCGCCAAAGGGTAGGACGGGTGCGCGGTGCTGTAGCGCGATGACGTCGAGCCGAAGCTGGCGTCCTGCGCCGCGTCCGCGTTGAAGCGGAACACCGGCCGCCCGGTCTCCTGCCCGAGTAGACGGACGTATTCCGTCTTGGCCGTGCCCGGGTCCCCCCACAGGATCACGGGATCCCAGCCCCAGTGCCCCCTCGCGGCATACGTGACCATAGCCTTCGCCGCGACGTGCATGTGCGGCAGGCGCGCCAGGATGCGTCCGACGATGGGGCGCCGGTCGTCGGGAACCGCGACGAGGGTTATGTCCTTGTTCAGGATGGGCTCGACCGTGCGCTCGATGTCGCGACGCATGTCCGACCGGCCGACCTCGCCAATCCTCCGCAGGACGATGACATGGCCGGGCTTGGCCACGCGGTCCGGATCGGCCGCGGCGACCTTGGCGGCCGGCTCGGCCCTGGGGCGCGGCCGCGCCGGCGGGGGGTTCCGACGCCAACAGACGATGCCCTCGCAGTCCTCGTTCTCCTCCTCCACATCGAGGGACGCGGCCGCCGGCATGATCCCGGGCAGGTGCTCCAGCCCGAGCGCGAGGGCGTGGCTCATGGCGAGGCACAGCCCGCACTGCGAGAGCTCGGAGGCCAGGAAGCAGGGATGCAGCGGCGTCAGCAGGCTCAGGCCGTGCGCCACGTAGTGCGTCGCGTCGCCCGGCAGCGACATCCGCGCGAGCTCGATGGCGTAGTCGTGCGCGTACTGGCGCGCCTCCCGCAGGCCGAGTGCAAGCGCGTAGTAGGCGAGGCGCCCGAGAATCTCCGGCAGACCGGGGCGGTCGAAGCCGTCCTCGTCGGCCATCACCTGCTCGCCGAGGTAGATGGCCTCGATCAGGCGCCGGCCGAGGAGCGCCTTGGCCTTCGGCGTCTCGCCGGCGGCCTAGCAATCGGCGGCAGCCCGCTCGATGCCGGCGAGGAATTCGTCGACGACGCGGTCGGTCGACATGCCGACGGCGAAGTCGAGCTCCGGCCCGGTGGCGCGCTGGTGGCGGACCCAGGCGGCGAGGTCCTGGGCGACGCTGTCGTTGATGAGTGATGCGGTGCAGGCGTACAGCTCGCGCGTCGGCGCGAAAGCCGCCCTGAGGGGCTTCTTCATCGATCTGGCCTCCTTGGACCTATCGAGCGTCAACCGGTCAAAACCAGTTGTTCGTCTCGTCCCAAGGATTAGACCGACAAACCTTTCGGAAGCGTTAAGGGCTCAGTCCTCGTCTGCCTCCGTCCGCCGGGAGGGGAACGAAGGTCCTCGCGACCTCGCGTTGATCAGCAGGTCCATGCAGCGGTCGACGTCACGCTCGACGTCCTCGCGGCTGGCCCCCAGGCTATCGCGCGGCCAGTGGTACCGGTCGACGTAGCGGGCCAGGGCGAGGAGGAGATAGCCTCGGCTGGCAGCCTCGCCGTCGAAGTCCTCGGCCAAACGACCCAGGGCACGCAGCACGCGCGGGTGCAGGCCCTTCTTGCTTATCCGGCTCGGCGTGACGGCGCGGCGGTCGACCTTGAATACGTCGCTGAGGGGTGCTGCCCATCCGCTAGGCCACAGCCGTAGCGCGGCTGTCTCGATGGCGGCGTAGAGGGACCCGTTGACCTCGGCTGGGTCGAGCGGCACCGGCTCCTCGCCATCGCTCAGCAGGTACGGCCGCCGCTCAGGATCATAGGCAAGAGACTGGCGACCGACGCGCCCGACGACGGTCCAGCCGTCCGGGCACGGCCACAGGTCGTCCCGCATGTTTTCGAGTTTGATCTCCATGTCGCCCGGGATAGCACGGCCAGGGTCTGGCGCTAGCGCTCCGTCGCGTGCGCGTCGCACCGGACGCCGGGCCCGGGGACGCGCGGCCGGCCGGGCGCGCCGCAGGCCTCGCACGTCTCCCGGCTGCGGTCGCGGGCGCCGTCGACGACGCGCCCGGCGACGGCGTAGGCCTCGTCGGTCCATGCGCCCCGGGGCTGCACGCCGAGCCGCAGCCCGGCACCGTGATCCCGCACGGCGGTGACGACGACGGGATGCCCGGCCAGCACCGACAGCGCCTCGTCGACGATGGGGCGCCACCCGATGCCGGCCCAGACTGTCGCGTCGGGCGCAAGCAGGTCCGCGTAGCGGGCGACGAGGTCCTCGGCAGGGACGCGGGCGAGCGGCATGCCTCAGCGATAGCACGGCCCTGTCGGCGCGCCAGCCGGTCCGGGCGGAAAGCGGCCTATCGCAGCCGCGCCAGCCCCTCGCGCACGGCGGCCTCGACGGAGGCGCCCAGGCCGTCTGCCTCCGTCCTATACCCGCGGACATCATGCAGCAGTACGAGCTCCCCGCCGCGGCGAACGACGACCGTGCTTCTGTCCGTGCCGACCATGACGCGGTCGGTGACCTCAACGACCGTGCCGGCGCTGGGGCCGTCCTAGGAGGGGTAGAGCATGCGCTCGCGGCCGGCAGGCAGGCCACGCAGGACCCCGATACCGTCGGACGCGTAGCCCTCCCCTTCCGCGAGCGCCGGCACTGGCATGGCGTTCGCCAGGTCGAGTAGGCGGAGAGCCTCGGCGACGAGCCCCTCGCGGGTGATGAGATCACTCATGCCGGTACCGTGTCAGCTCGCGCAGGCGCCGGCAACGCCTCGAACCGCGTACACCGCCACCCGCCGCCGTCCGAGCGCCCTGTGGTGCGGAACCGGCCGTCCGAGTGCCGTCCGAGTTCGACCTGGCCGCCAGTCCGGCGGCTGCTCCACGTAGAGGGAAACGGATCCGGAAAAGCCTGCAATCGGCTGCTTAGAAGGCGGATGCACTATCCAGCTGAGCTACGAAGTCTGACGCCGGTGACGTCCAGAAGCCACGGTTTGGGCCCGCGGTCAGGCGTTCCTGCCGCCACGCACTTTCCCCCTTGGAATGGGGACGAAAATGCCAAGCCTACATGAGTGAACCGGTTTTGGCGGTGGTTGGGATGGCTGAGGCCGGCAATCAGCGTCCGGCCACATCAGCACTCTCCGCTCAGCATGACAGTTGCTGCCGGTTGTTCTGTTAATACGATGCTCACCGGTCGAAAAATGAACACAGAAATTATATGCGAAATCGCGATTCATTATCTGCATGGCTCAGGCGCTCTCTCCCAACTCGAGGAGATTTAGGAGAAATTGCAAAAGTCGAGCAAGGCCTAAGCAGCCCGTGCCGTTACATCGACATCCGCTCATGAGCACAGTCCTGTGATGAAGTCAGGGGACGTCGGAACACCTCCCGTCTTGCCGGAGCGGACAAGTCAGACTCTGACATGTGCCTACCGAATCAGGTGTCCTTCTTTATGGGCGGCGGAAGGATGATCCCGCTCGTCTGACTGTTTCTGCCTACTCCCGCAAAACCCTGATACGAGACGAAGTCCGACTGCCAGGCAGCGGTGCGTCGCTGCGATGAATCGAGAATGTGAGCACGGGCCAGCTCTCCAAGCACGATCCGCGGCGACCACGACGCGGAGCCCGGCAGGTCGACGGCCTCGCAAGCGTCATTGTCGACACACGCTCCAGTCCGGCCGCTGCGCGACTCCCCGGTACGGGCACGAGGCGGAACCTCGCCCGACGCGGCGATAGAGACTGCGTCGGGTGCGCCCTGCCCACCGTTGATGCTCACGACGGAGAGCGTCAACGGTGTCTCGCGAGGCGACGTATCCGGCGCTCGGTAGCAGAGCAGGAGCGCAAACCGGCACGGACCCGAGGCAAGCGGCGACGCAGCCTCGACCGTGATCCGCGCCCGCGCCCGCCCGTCCGCGATCTCCGTGCTGAAGCCAAGCACCGAGCCCGCCGGCAAGTCCGGCCCAGGGGCAGCCTCGACGACCGTCAGCGCGCATGGATCGTACTCGGCCTCAAATACCAGTTCCCGAACTCCGCCGATGCTGTTGAGGACCGCCGGCAACGTCTGCGGCACGACCCCAGCTGGCAGCACGGGACGAGACGGGCGAAGGACGCGATCGAGAGGTCCGGTTCCTCGGACGGTGCGGTCGTCCTTCCGGCGCCAGGGACGCTGGAGCCCGCTTCGGATCGCCAGCGGCACCGCGAGGAGGGACAGGCCTCCGCTCGGCAGGCCTCCGGTCGCCTCATGCTCCCGGGCCGGGGGCGCATCGGAGGCCCGCTCCGGCGCCGAGCCGGCATGCGTGTCCGGCACCGGGTCGGAAGCCGGCGCGGGCGGCATATGCGGGAGGTTGCCGATCCCTGCCGGATAGCCCGCGGGCTCGGTGGCGCCGGACGTCGACGGCCCGCCGCTCCCGGAGGACGTGCTCGGTGCACCCGGCAACGGCGCCTCCCTTGGGGCGGTGCGCGGGTTGGGCGTCACCGCGGGATCGCTCGAGAACTCCTGATCGTCGTTCTCCGTCACGCCGCGCGGGATACCGCTACCGCCCGGATAGACCTCCGGCTCGAAAGGTTTGTAGGGAATGGCGATCGCGAAGTCCGGCAAGTCAGGACGGCCGGGAAGCGGGCTTGCTGCGTCCACTGGGCGATTCGGCACGAGGGCGGCGAGGATACGGACCGGACCTCGCGCGATCGGCGGAACCCCAAGCGGGGCATCAATGCGCAGCGCAGGCTGCGGCGGGACGATCTCAGGGGGGGTGACGACGGGCGGCATCACGCTAGGCGGAACGATCGGTGGAGGAAGCGGCTCGTCAGCCGTCACGATGACGTCGACGTAGCCCTCGGCCGTGAGCCCAGCCTCGTCCGCCACCGTGTAGGTGACGCGCACGACCTCGTTCTGCCCAGTCCCCCGATTGGCGAAATCCGCGCTCGGGTTGAACACGAGCGCATTGTCGACGATCGCGACCGTGCCCTGGCCGGGCGGCGCCGAGGCCGACACCAGCTGCAGCACCGCACCGGCATCCACATCCGTGTCGTTGTCCAGGACGTCGATGACCACCGCCCGATCCTCGGGCGTGGTCGTCTGATCGGGGCGTGCCACCGGCGCGTCGTTCAGACCCGCCACCACGATCGTCACCGTCGCGCTCGACCGCCCCCCGGCCCCATCCGCGACCGTGTAGCTGAAGCTGTCGCTCGCGCTCTGCCCGGCCGCCAGTTCGTCGAAGGCGCCGTTCGGGTCGTAGACGTAGCTG
>NZ_FPCB01000056.1:0-36108 GCF_900116815.1 Methylobacterium sp. 174MFSha1.1
CAACCCGCCGGCAACCGGAACCGCGCCGTCGCGCCGTCCAGGACCGGGTGGATCACCTGCCCGCCGACCCCGACATGGAGCTCGGCGATCGCGTTCTGCTCGAGCGTCCAGCCGTTCTCGAGGGCCCGGGTGCGAAGGCGAGCACGGACCTCGTCGACGAGCGGACCCTTGCCGACGAAGGGCCGGCAGAAATCGGCATGGGTGCGGGACGCGGCATCCGCATCGGGGAGTGCCGCGAGGTCGACGACCGACCCCTGCGCGAAGAAGCGGCGGTTGCCCATGTCGAGGTAGCTCTCGGCGGGCAGGCCGTTGGCGACGAGCAGGTCGTGGCTGTCGAGTTCGACGTGCCAGTAGGTGACGGTGTCGACCGGGACCTGAGTGACGGCGGCGCCGTTGACGAGGCGGAGGCGGGGATGAGCGCCTCGCCGTCCACGTCCCGGCAGATGGCGTGTCCGGGGGAGACCCAGAGGTCCTGGGCGGGCTTGTTCGGGCCGAGAGCGTCCTTGCCGATGCGGACGGGCAGGACGGCGAGCGGATTGGGATGGTTGCGGCAGTCGATGGTGCGGTGGCCGATCCAGCGGATCGCGCGCTGCTCGCCGGAGGTTGTGACGGCAAGGTCACCGACGGCGAGGCGCTCGACCGGCATGTCGCCTTCAGAAGTTCTAATCATCGTGCCAACCTTGAAACACACGATCAAGGGATCTCTACTTATCGTTAAAGGCGTATTGTCCGCATAATAAGAATTCGAAAAAAGGAGATATCTTGAGTTTACGGAATCGTAGATTACGATTCCATTATCGTCGCTCGTCTTGCCAAAGTAAATGCCGTTTTGACTGAAATCCCCTCTCGTATAATTTATTATATCTCCGCTGGTATCACCAAATACTGAATCATCGTCTGTGATCGCAATAGGCAGTTTAGAGCTTCCCCTTCCTACATAAAATTTGTTATTCCCATGATAGGTAAGGGGGTATACACTTGATGCATGAAAGGTTGGTTGTGTTTCAGACGTCAATTTGCTCTCCCTTGTTTCGGTTTTCCCCGCTATCGACAGCAGGGCTTTTTTCGCGTGACCCACGCACGCTCCATGATGCCCGCGGGGTGGTGTCCCGCCACCCGAACCTGCTCCAATGTTTCGTGAGTGATAGCAGAATGCGGCTCTCGACAAATCATTATGATTTATGATGGACACGTCATGCATATATTGCATTACAATAAACAAAAATCAAAACAATATCTCGCCTTCTGAGTCGAAAATGTCAAAGATGCGTGCACTGTGATTGGCCATATATGAATGGCACGACTGATCAAGTGCGCGTGTGCCACATGGCTAAAAATCGCGCCTGCGTGAGACGCATTGCGCGGGTTTATGGAACGCAGAGGAAAATATCCTGGTGGTCGCAGTCTCTATCGAATTGAGTGCCAGCGACCACCGCGATGAAATCCGGGCCGCGCTCGGGCTGCGGGTCGAGACGGTCTTCTGCCGCCTCAAGGACTTCCGACGCATCGCCACACGCGACGACAAGCTCGCCCGCAACTTCGCCTCGGCTCTCGCACTGGCCGCCATTATCGCGTTCTGGTGATGATTGAGTCTCGACCCTAGCGCCGACACGTCCGTCCGTGTCTCCGAGATCGGATCCACGCTTGGCTTCACGGATGCGACGTCGTTCAGTCGAGCGTTCAAAGCCGCCTTCGGCATGACTCCGAGCGAAGCGATCGGACTGAGGGGCACTTCGAACGACCGAATCGGCATCTTCGGGCACTGGATGCGAACGATCGCTGCCGCCGGACGGTAGTGGCCGGCTTCCACGATTGCGTTGCACCCTACATGTGTCTCGCGCTGATCTGCGTCGCGCAGCCCGCGGCACGGGACGACGCCCGGCGGCAGGCTGACGCGCGACAGGCGTCAGGCAACACAAGCCGGGGATCGCCATCAACGGCGTCGGCCCTGATCTCGGAACGGTCTTCGATTTCGAAGGTCTGGACTGGAAACATCATAAAGTTGTCATGATGCCGGCGAAAAATTCCTGCCACCATTGGACACGACTTGGAGGCCCTGTTCGAGCGCACCTCACAAAACTCCCGCCGCGCTATCGCCACCACGGCGGTCAGCGGGAGTTTTGTGAGCGACATATGGAGCGTGCGGCACCGAGCCGGTCCGGCAGTCGCCGACCATCGACCAAGGACCGTCGCCGGCCTTGCCTGCGCCGGTCCTTGCGGTGCGAGGCGGGCCCCTCCGCCCCGGAACGGGATTGGAACAAGGCATCCGCCACAGCCGATCCACCGGGTTGCGTGCGACCCCACCGGCGCCGGCAGGATCCCGGTCTTCATTGCCTTCCGCCACCGGGCCGGTGGCGCATCCGCTACGTCCGCGTCAGGCCAACAGTCACAAATGACCCGTGTCGCGCAACACTATGCCTTATTTGAACAGCGACAGCACGTTCTGGCTCGCCGAGTTGGCGATCGAGAGCGCCTGCACCGCCAGCTGCTGCTGCGTCTGCAGCGCCTTCAGCCGGGTCGACTCCTCCTCGATGTCCGCGTCGACCAGCGTGCCGATCGTCCGGTCGTTCACCTTCATCAGCGTGTCGATGAAGCTCTTCTGGCCGTCGATCTGCGTCTTGTTGGCGCCGAGCTTGGTGCCCGCATCCGTCACCTTCGCGATCGCCGCCTCGACCCGGTTGATCGCCACCTTGATCGAGGCGTCGTCCGCCGCACCCGAGGCGTTGTAGACGTAGAGCGTGGCGATCGAGTTGCCCGCCGTGCCCGAGTCCAGGATGCCGCCGGCCGCGCCGGCCGAGGCGTCGGCGCCGACCACTTGGGTCATCACCGTGGAGGCCGCGCCGTAGCCGAAGTTGACGGTCGCGGAGGCGCCCATCGTGAGGTCGAGCTTGGCGTTGGTCGCGCCGGTGGCGGTGCTCTCGAAGACCAGACGGCCCGAGCCGTCCAGGCTCGCCCGGACCTTGCCGGCGTTGTTCGCCGAGGCCGCGATCTGGTTGTTGATGGCGTTCACGAATTCCTGGCGCGTGACCGAGGCGATGTTCGCCACGGCCGAGGTCAGGGTCGCCTTCGTGAGCGTGATGGTGTTGGCGGTGCCGCCGGCGCCGCCGGCCTTGATGGTGAAGGAGGCGTCGGCAGCGCCGCTGAAGTCGATCGTGGCCGGGACCGGCGCGCTGCCTACCGACAGGGCCGTGGTCGCCTGGGTGCCGCCGGTCCCCGCATCGTAGAGGCGGATGGCCGCGGTGGAGACGTTCACGGTCGAGAAGTTGATGTTGCCGGTCTTGTCGCGCGAGAAGCCGGCGACCACCGAGCGGATGTCGGTGTAGCCCGACTCGGAGGAGTTGACCGACAGCCAGTTCTGGCCGCTCGACACCGACGAGTCCGCGACGGACTTCATCTGGTTCTGGATGGCGGCGATCTCGGTCTGGACCTTCGAGCGGTCGACGCCCGGCTGCAGCGCGGTCTGCAGCTTGGTGCGCAGGTTCTGCAGGGAGGTGATGATGTTGTTGACGCCGTTATAGGCGGTGTCGACGGCCGAGGAGCCGAGGCCGAGGGAGTCCTTGACCGCCGAGAGCGAGGCGTTGTCGGTGCGGACCGTGGTGGCGATCGACCAGTAGGCGGCGTTGTCCGAGGCGGCCGAGACGCGCTGGCCGGTAGAGACGCGGTTGCTGGTCGTGTCGAGGCTCAGACTGATGGACTTGAGCGTGGTCAGCGCCGTCATCGCGGCGTTGTTGGTCAGCAGGCTGGTCATCGTCTCAACGCTCGCCCAAAATTTCCTGAGGAAATCGGATATGTCTTCCGTTCGATATTACCTTTAAACGAACTATGGTTAATAAATATTTAACGTAACATTTTATCTATATCTTCAGCTTACTAATCTAGCGTGTGCATTTGAATATTTTCGGAGTGTGCAAGACGGCAGAAAAATATGATATAACTTGATATTTCGATCGCACACGAAAATTTTATTACATTAAAGGAATAATATAGAAAAATTAATAAGAAAAATAGAATTATTATTTTCACCGTTTTTTGTACTTAGGAATGGCCAAATCACTAATAAAATATAGATCATATTCGATATTCAAGGCCCAGCGACCTCATCGGCGAGCCAGTCTAAAGAAAATCCAGGCATCTTGCGCGCCGGGATGCGCAGCCTGAAACTGGTGGCGCGTCCGCAACCAGCCGGCGGGATCGTCGCGCTCCGGACGGGGGCTCGTCGCGCGGCGTCGTCTCATGGACATTGCCGTCCGACCCGGTCACCCGCGTCGCGCCGCTCGTCCCGCCGACCCGCGGCCTGGGCGCGTCAGCGCGCCGCCATCGCGCCGACGATCGCGTCGAACGCCGCCTCGGCGGTCGCGGGCTCTATGCCGTTCAGCGTCTCCTTGAGGCCGAGATCCGCCTTCCAGCGCAGCCGGGCCGCGACCGCCCGGGCCATGACCGGATCGATGCCGGCATCGGCCACCGCCTCGGCCGACATCTCCAGCTCCTCCGACCGGCGCCTGGCGTGGATCACGCCCGACGGGATCAGCGCCTCCACCGTGTCCATCCAGGGCCGCGCCAGGGTCTTGCAGGCCGAGGCGAGCACCGCCTGGTCGACGCCGTAATGGCGCGCGGCGAGCATCATCTCGTCCGTCAGCGCCTCGATTCCCTTGAGCAGCACCGAGCGCAGGATCTTGATCCCGGACGCGGTGCCGAGCCGGTCGCCGACGAAGGCGATGGTCATGCCCCAGGGGACGAGGAGATCGCGCACCCGCTCGCCGGAGGGCCCGCTGACGAGGATCGGCATGGCGTAGCCGTTGCGCGGCGTGCCCTCGATCGAGCCGTCGCCGACGCAGGCGCCGCTCCCGGCCAGGCGCTCGGCGACCCCGAGCTTGATCGTCGGCGTGGCGGAGGCGAAATCCGAGAAGACGTGCCTCGCGCTCAGGCACCCTGCGAGGGCCGCGGCGCTCTCCAGCGAGACCGAGCCCGGCGTCACGCCGACGATCAGGTCCGCGGCGTCGGCCAGTTCCTGGGTCGAGCGCACCAGGGTGACCCCGGCCTCCCGCGCCCGGCTCTGGATCAGGCCGGCGAAGGGCCCGTCGAAGGCGTGCTTGTCGTAGGCCGCGACCTGCTCCAGGCCGGCACCCCGCAGGCCGCGGCCGAGGGTGCTGCCGATCTCGCCGTAGCCGACGAGGCCGAGCCGGACTTGCTGCTTGTGGATCGACATGGGGGCGTCCTCCGCCGGAAGGGTTTTTTCGTGCGTGGTGGTGTCTGGGAGGGCGCGGCGCGCCCGTTCCCCGCGCGTCCTACCGGGCCGCCGCGGCCTCCGCCTCGACCGGCTCGACGACCAGCAGCATCACGGCGAGTGCCACAAGGGCCGAGGCCGCGAGGAACAGGAACACCGCGTCCCAGCTGAAGGCATCGAGCAGCAATCCGGTGAGGAACGGAAACAGCGCCCCGCCGGCCTGGCCGCCGGTATTCACCACCGAGACCGCGAGCGGATAGGCGTCCTTGGTGGTCAGCCCCGCGGGATAGACGGTGAAGGACGAGTAGCCGACATTCAGCAGGAAGCCGGTCAGGAAGAGCAGGATCGCGAGCGTCACCGGCTCGTTCGGCGCGTGGATCAGCGCATACATCATGAACACGGTCGAGACCGCGCTGATCAGGATGGTCGGCTTGCGCCTTTTGCCCACGACCCGGTCGGAGAACCAGCCGCCGATGATGTTGCCCAGCACGCCGCCGACGAACGGCGCCGAGGCCACGAACCCGACATTCATCAGCGAGAACTGCTTCACGGTGGTCAGGTAGGTCGGCAGCCAGGCCAGGATGACGTTGATGATCCCGGTCATCATCAGGTAGCCGAGGGCGAGGCCCCACACGTTGCCGGACCGGAACGTCTCTCGGGCGGTGGCGATCAGGCGGACCGGGCGGCCGCGGATGACGCGATCCAGCCGGTCGAAGCGGCGCGCGGGCGGCGCCGCGGCGATCGTCGCCGCGTCGGGGCGCGACGACGGCGCGTCGCGGATGTGCTCGGCCTCCGCCGCCGACACGAAGCGGCTGCGCGCCGGCTCGTCGACGACCAGAAAATACCACAGCACCGCGAAGACGATCCCGGGTGCGGCGCAGATGTAGAAGACGTATTGCCAACCGAGCGTGGCGATGATCAGCGCGCCCAGCGGCGGCACGATCACGGGGCCGAACTTCGCGGCGGCCAGGAACAGGCCGACCGCGGTGCCCTTCTCGCGGGCCGGGAACCAGCGGTTCACCGTCGAGAGCATCGACACGGGCAGCGGCGCCTCGGCGATCCCGAGGGCGAGGCGGTTGAGCTTCAGCGCCAGGACGGAGCCGGACGTGCCGAGGAGGCCCGTGAACAGCGACGTCAGCAGCATGAAGACCGGGAACACGACCCGGGTGCCGAGCCGCCGGACCAGGAAGCCGGCGGGGATCTGCATCACCGCGTAGCCGACGAAGAACAGGCTGACGACCGCCCCGGCCTCGGTGTTGGACATCGCGAATTCCTTCTTCACGAAGGGAAGGACGATGCCGATATTCGCGCGGTCCGCCGCCGCCAGCGTGTAGACGATGAAGATCAGGCCCATGACGACCCAGCGGTAGCGGGTGGTCGTCCGGGACGTCGCGGCGGATCCCGCGGCGACCGTGGTGGTGTGCATGGCGTTTCCTCCGCAGAATCGAAGCGTCGACCGGAGCCCGTGCGCTCCGCCGTTCCCTGGACCGGGACTTCTGTTCGAGGCGGGACGAGGTGATGGGGATCCCGCGCGCCACCGATCCGGCCTGTCCCGGGCGGACCCGCGCCGCTGGCGCGACGCGTCGTTCGCCCGGATCGCCGGTTCCGGCTAGACATACAAGGAAAATACATATCGTCAACGCGATGGCGACACAGGCCGTGATATCGGCGAAAATCGTACAACATATGTACAAAATCCGGTCGCTGGGGCGATTGCCCGCGCCGGGCGCCCGGCGCTAAGGTCCGGCGGCATCGCGAGACAGGGGTCGCCTCGATGGCGCGCGGACAGGACAGGGCGTACGGCGTGCTACGCCAGAGGCTGGTCGGCGGCCATTACCCGCCCGGCTTCCACCTCCGCGAGGAGCCGCTCGCGCAGGAATTCGGCCTCAGCCGCACGCCCGTCCGCGCCGCCCTGAAACGGCTGGTCGAGGACGGGCTCGCGACGGCGGATGCCGGCCACGGGATCCACGTGGCGGAATGGAGCGAGGCGGATATCGAGGAGACGTTCCGGCTGCGCATGCTGCTCGAGCCGCACGCGACCGAGCGCGCCGTCGAGCGCGGCGGCGAGGCCCTCGTCGAGCGCCTCGAAGCGAGCAACCGCACCATGGCGCTCGCGATCGAGCAGGGCGACGGCGAGGCGATCTCCGTCATCCAGAAGACGAACAAGGAGTTCCACCGTACCCTGCTCGACTTCTCGGGCTCGCCCCGGCTGCGCTCCATCCTGGAGACGATGATCGACATGCCGATCGTGGTGCGGTCGTTCTTCATCTACTCGGCGTCCGAGCTGTCGCAGAGCCTCCATCACCACCAGGACATCACGTTCGCGGCCCGCGTCGGCGACGGCGAGCTCGGCCGGCGCGCGATGCAGCTGCACCTGCGCATGTCGTATGCCCGCGTGATGCGCCATCGCGGGTCGCGGCGCCGGATCGCGGCGGCGGACGGAGCCTGACGCCGCCTCGCCCGGCTTCCCAAGGATCTCCTCGTCGTCCTCGCGCCTGGAGCGGAGGACCATCAACCCGACCGGAAGGAACCGACCATGACCGACACCCCCGCCCTCTCCGCCCAGGACCGCGCCGCCAGTGCCGCCGCGGTCGATCAGTTCCGCGGCGTCGCGACCGCCTTGATCAGTGACAACCTGGACCGGCTGCCGGGCCTCGTCGGCCTGCGCCCGTTCCACCGCGCGGGCCCGCTCGCCGGCATCGCCCTCACGGTGCGCGTCCGCAGCGGCGACAACCTGGCGATCCACCAGGCGCTCAACCTCGCTCAGCCCGGGGACGTGCTCGTGGTCGACGGCGGCGGCGACACCAGCCGGGCCCTGGTGGGCGACATCATGAAGGCGATCGCGGAGAGCCGGGGCGTCGCGGGCTTCGTGATCGACGGCGCCATCCGCGACTCCGCCGCCTTCGCAGCCTCGGACTTCCCCTGCTACGCGCGGGCGGCGATCCACCGGGGGCCGTACAAGGCGGGCCCGGGCGAGATCAACGGTCCGGTCTCCGTCGGCGGCTGGACCGTCCATCCCGGCGACGTCGTCGTCGGCGACGCGGACGGGGTCGTCACCTTCCCGCCCGGCATCGCCGCGACCCTGATCGCGGCCGTCCGGGCCCAGGAGGAGCGGGAGGCCGAGATGCTCCGGATGATCGGCGAGGGCCGCTACGACGGCCGCTACGGCAAGGTCGCCAAGTAACAGCTGAATCTCGGAGCCTGTTCGATTGAACGAACAGTCTTGTCACCCTCCGTGTCATCCCGGGGCTCGGCGAAGCCGAGAACCCGGGATCCAGAACCGCTGACGGTTCAGGGCAAGGCGACCAGCGTTCTGCTTCATCCTGCACCGTCAGCGGTTCTGGATCCCGGGCTCCGCTTTCGCGGCCCCGGAATGACGCGGAGGGTGTTGAGGCTATAGAGCAAGTCGAGCAGGCTCTCGGCAGAGGCAGTTCGGCCGCCGGTCGCGACACCCGGCGCGGGTCTTGCACCCCGCTGCCGGCGTTGGCCGAGACAGGAGAATACCCACGGTGAATCACCCGGTCCGGAGTCGTCACGTGAAGACAATCGCGTTGTTTCTCGCCCTGTCCGCCCTGGCGCTGCCCGCGCAGGCGGCGGAACTGACGGGTACCCTGAAGAAGATCAAGGATTCGAACCGGATCGTCCTCGGCGTGCGCGACGGCGGTCCGCCGTTCAGCTACATCGACAACAACCAGGCGTATATCGGCTACACGATCGACATCTGCAGCAAGATCGTCGATGCGATCAAGACGGAGGTCGGCGCGCCGGATCTCAAGGTCGAGATGCTGCCGATCACCTCGTCGACGCGCATCCCCCTGATGACGAACGGAACGATCGACCTCGAATGCGGGTCGACCACGAACAATCCCGACCGCCAGAAGCAGGTCACCTTCACCAACGCCCACTTCGTCACGGCGAGCCGCTTCGCGTCCAAGAAGGCCCAGAAGATCGAGACGATCGACGACCTGAAGGGCAAGTCCGTCGTGTCCGTGGCGGGCTCGGTCAACATCGTCCAGATCAACAAGCTGAACGCCGAGCGCAAGCTCGGCCTCACCATCCAGACGGCGAAGGACACCGTGGAGGCCTTCCTGCTGCTCGAGACCGACCGGGCGGCGGCCTTCGTGATGGACGACGTGCAACTCAGCATCCTGATCGCGCTGTCGAAGGACCCGGCGGCCTACACGATCAGCCACGAGGCGTTCGGGCCGCCCGAACCCTACGGGATCATGCTCCGCCGCGACGACGCGCCGTTCAAGGCGGTGGTGGACCGGACCACGGCCGACCTCTACCGCAGCCCGGAGATCGGCGCGATCTACCGGAAGTGGTTCGAATCCCCGGTTCCGCCGAAGGGGATCAACTACCGGTTCCCGATGCCGGCGGAGCTGAAGCGGGCCTTCGCGCATCCGACGGACAGCCCGGACCCGGCGGCCTACAAGGGCTGAGGGACCGCGTCGTCGCCCGCGTGCGCCGTCACGGCGCCGGGCGCTCCATGGCGGCGCCGGCCCGGCGCAGGGTCTCGTCGAAGGGGTTGAGGCGGGCGGCGATCCCGGCCGCCTCGCGCCGGAGCATGCCGGCGATGGCCTCGCGTCGCTCGCCGGCGAGGCGGTCGACCGTGCTGCCGACGCTGAGCGCCGCCACCGCGCGGCCCTCGCCGTCGAGGATCGGCACGCCGAGCCCGGCCATGCCGGGGATCAGGCCCGACGCCGCGGCGCAGTAGCCGAGGGTCCGGGTCCGCGCGATCTCGGTGTGCAGGAAGGCCTCGTCCAGGCTCGTCGCCTCGCGGATCCGTGGCAGGTTGTAGCGGATCACCGCCTCCTGCTCCTCCGCCGGCAGGTGCGCCAGGATCGCCAGCGAGCCCTGGCCGAGACCCAGCATCACCCGGCCGCCGATATCGCCGGTGAAGGAGCGGATCGGCAGCGGGCCCGCCGAGCGGTCGATGCAGACGGCGTCGTAGCCGCTGCGCACCAGGAGGAAGACCGTCTCGCCGAGCGCCCCGGTGAGCCGCAGCAGGGCCGGGCGGGCGAGGTCGCGCAGGCCCAGCGGGTTGCCGGCCTTGGCGGCGAGACGAAAGAGCCCGAGGCCGAGCCGGTAGGTTTTTGTGCCCGGATCGAGATCGACCAGCTCCTCGGCGACGAGCGACCGGAGCAGCCGCAGGGCGGTCGGCGCCGGCAGGCCGGCCGCAGTGGCGAGCACGCTCAGGCGCGCGCCGCCCGGACCCGCCTCGCCGAGATGGCGCAGCAGCCCGGCGAGACGCGCCGGCCCGGATCGGTCGGCCGATTTCGTTTCGGCGGGGTCCATTCCGTCGCTTGCGCTCATCATTTTCATCCAGCGAAAGAATGCCGGCAAAATCGTTCGCCTGCCGAAATAGGTGTTGCTCAAGGCACGGCAACGATCAATCCTCCGGTGGCGAACGGGGAGATGGCGTCCATGCGGCGATCACCGGGACAGCGGGGCGGCGATGCTTGAGCCGGCGGGACGGGTCGCGATGGTCTCGGGCGCCTCGCGCGGCATCGGCCGGGCGGTGGCGGAGCGGCTGGCCTCGGCCGGCTACCGGATCAGCGCCGGCCTGCGCGATCCCCGCTCAGGCCCCGCCCCCTGGCACGCCTGCCGCTACGACGCCGCGGAGGCCGGCGCCGCCGAAGCCTGGACCGAGGCCACGCTCGAAAAGTTCGGCCGGATCGACGTGCTGGTGAACGCCGCCGGCATCAACCCGATGGCCCGCTTCCTCGATCCCGACGAGACCGCCTTCGACGCGCTGATGGCGGTCAACGTCAAGGCGCCGATGCGGGTGATCCGGGCGGCCTGGCCGCACCTCGTCGCGTCGGGGTCCGGTCGGATCGTCAACATCGCCTCGCTCTCGGGCAAGCGGGTGCGCAACGACAATGCCGGCTACGGCATGGCGAAGGCGGCGCTCGTCAGCCTGACCCAGGCTTTGCGGCGCGAGGGCTGGGAGCACGGCATCCGGGCGACCGCCTTCTGCCCCGGCTTCGTCGAGACCGACATGACGGCGCACGTCACCAAGCAGCCGCGGGACCTGATGTCCCGGCCGGAGGACGTGGCGGCCGTGATCGAGACGCTGGTGCGGCTGCCGAACACCGCGAGCGTCGCCGAATTGCTGCTCAACTGCCGGCACGAGGACATGCTGTGACCGGGCTGTTCCAGCGCCTCGCGACGCGGCCGGGCCCTGCCGTCCCCTTCACCATCGACGGGGTCGCGGTCGAGGCGCAGGCCGGCGACCTGCTGCTCTCCGCGATCCTGCTGCACCGGCACTCTCTCCGCCGCTTCGAGTTCGGGCCCGGCGAGCGGGCCGGCTGGTGCCTGATGGGCGCCTGCCAGGATTGCTGGGTGACCCTGGCGGATGGACGGCGCGTGCGCGCCTGCACCACCCTGGTCGAGCCCGGGATGGCTGTGCTCACCGGGGCGGTGGTCACGGGAGGCGCCGGTGACTGATCCGGTCGTCGCGATCGTCGGTGCCGGGCCGGCGGGCCTCAGGGCGGCGCAGGTGCTCGCCGAGGCGGGGTTGCGCCCGCTCCTCGTCGACGAGGGCCACCGCGCCGGCGGCCAGATCTACCGCCGCCCGCCTCCGGGCGCCGAGCGGCCGGCGGCTGCGCTCTACGGCTTCGAGGCCGGTCGGGCGCAGGCTTTGCACGATCTCGCCGACGCCCTGGCGCCGCGGATCGACTACCGCCCCGGGACGATGGTGTGGGGGATCTCGGGCCGGGAGCCCGACGGCTTCGACCTCGACTGCCTCGGGCCCGAGGGCCACGACCGGTTCGCGGCCGACCGGCTGGTCCTCGCGACGGGAGCCATGGACCGCACCCTGCCCTTCCCGGGCTGGACCCTGCCCGGCGTGTTCACCCTCGGGGCGGCGCAGATCGCCCTCAAGGCGCAGGGCATGGCGATCGGCCGGCGCGTCGCGCTGGTCGGGGCCGGGCCGCTCCTGCCGCTCGTCGCGCATCAATACGCCAAGGCGGGGGCGGAGGTCGTGGCCGTGCTCGACGTCACGCCGCTGAAGGCCAAGGTGAGGGCGGCTCCCCGCCTCGCCGCGATGCCGGCGACCCTGGCCAAGGGGGTCTGGTACACCGTGCGCGGCGCCCTGCGCGGGCTGCCGGTGCGCTCCGGCGTGCGGGCGGTCGCGGTCGAGGGGTCTCGCCAAGTCGAGGCTCTGTCCTTCGAGGATGCGCGCGGCCGCCGGCATCGGGTCGCCTGCGATGCGGTCGGGGCCTCGTTCGGGCTGCGCAGCGAGGCGCAAGCCGCCGACCTCGCCGGCTGCCGCTTCGCGTTCGATCCGGTGACGCGGCAATGGCAGCCGGAGCGCTCCGCGCAAGGCCGCGCCTCGAACCCGCAGGTCTATCTCGCCGGCGACGGCAGTGGCATCGGCGGGGCGGACGTGGCCGAACTCCAGGGCGAGCGCACGGCGCTGACCCTGCTCGCCGATCTCGGCCGGCCCCGCGACACCGCCCGCGAGGCCCGGCTCGATCGGCAACTCGCCCGGCAGGCGGCTTTTCGCGCCGCGCTCGAGGCCGCCTACCCCTACCCGCACCACATCGTGGAGCGGATCGCCGACGACGAGATCGTCTGCCGCTGCGAGGGCATCACCGCGGGCGCCCTGCGGCGTGCCGCGACCGAGCGGGACGCACGCGAAATGAACCGCCTCAAGGCCCTGACCCGGGCCGGGATGGGCCGCTGCCAGGGCCGGGTCTGCGGCCACGCCGCCGCCGAGATCCTGGCCCACCACCTGCGGGTGCCGGTCGAGAGCGTCGGCCGCCTGCGCGGGCAGGCGCCGATCAAGCCGATCCCGCTGCGGGAGCCGGCCTGATGGAGCACCTCACCGTCGACGTCGCGATCATCGGCGGCGGCACCGCGGCCTGCGCCGCCGCCGTGGCTCTGCGCGAGGCCGGCCTCACCGTGGCCCTCCTGGAGAAGCGCCTGTGCGGCGCCGGCGCCAGCGGGGTCAATTTCGGCGGCGTGCGCCAGCAGGGCCGGGATTTTTCGGAGTTGCCGCTGTCGCGGCGCGCCCGGGTGCTGTGGGACGGGCTGAACGCCAAGCTCGGGGAGGATGTCGGGTTCGAGGCGACCGGGCACATCAAGCTCGCGCGCTCCGAATCCGACATGGCGGTGCTGGAGGCTTACGCCCGCGACGCCGCCGAACACGGCCTCGACCTCCAGCTCCTCGGGCCGAATGCGCTCCGCGCCGAGATGCCGTGGCTCGGCCCGGCGGTCGTCGGCGCCTCGCTGTCGCCGACCGACGGGCAGGCCAACCCGCGGGTGGTGGGGCCGGCCTTCGCCCGGCTCGCCCGCCGCCTCGGGGCGGAGGTGCGCGAGCACGCCCCGGTGCGCCACGCGGTTCATGACGGATCCGGCTTCACGGTCGAGGCCGAGGGGGTGACGGTCAAGAGCCGCAACCTCGTCAACGCCGCCGGCGCCTATGGCGGCGCGGTGGCCGGCTGGTTCGGCGAGACCGCCCCGGTGGCGCCGCTCTCCCCCAACATGGTGGTGACCGAGCCCCTGAGCCCGCTCGTCACCCGCTCGATCGGGGTCGTCGGCGGCGACGTCTACGTGCGCCAGACCCGGCGCGGCAACGTGGTCCTCGGCGGCGGGCGCGGCACGGCGGACGTCGCCGACGGCCTCGCCCGGCCGGTCTCGGCGACCTCGCTCGGCGCGATGGGAAAGACCCTGGCGCTGATCCCGGACCTCGCCCACGCCCAGATCATCCGCAGCTGGAGCGGCCTCGACGGCGAGATGCCCGACCACATCCCGGTCATCGGACCGTCCTCGACCACGCCCGGCCTGGTTCATGCCTTCGGCTTCTCCGGCCACGGGTTCCAGCTCGGCCCGGCCGTCGGCGAGATCCTGGCGGAACTCGTGACGCAGGGGCGCTCCGCCTCCCCCCTCCAGCCGTTCCGGATCGAGCGCTTCGCCGCGTGGCGCGGGCCGTACCGGTCGGAGGGCGAGATCGAACACTGATCGCGTGAAGAACCACAGGGGGATCACCACGATGAGACGCTTCCTCTTCGCCGCGGCCGCCCTGCTCGCCGCCGGGCCGGCCATGACACACGGGGTTCTGGCGCAAGGAACCAAGACCCTGACGATCGGCATGGCCGCGGCCGATGTCAGCCAGCTCGATCCGTTCCGGGCCACCAGCACCCAGGACAAGCCGGTCGTGTCCTGGATCTTCAACGGGCTGGTGCGGTTCAAGCCGGGCTCGACCAGTCTCGAGACCCTGGAGCCGGACCTCGCCGAATCCTGGACCCGCTCGGAGGACGGCCGCACCTGGACCTTCGCCTTGCGAAAAGGGGTGAAGTTCCACGGCGGCTACGGCGAGATGACCGCCGACGACGTGGTGTTCTCCTTGAAGCGCGCCGCGGATCCCAAAACCTCGTCGTTCTCGACCGACTACGCCGCCTTCGACACCATCGAGGCGGTCGATCCTCACACGGTGCGGATCACCCTCAAGCACCCGGTGCCGTCGCTGCTCGGCCTCGTGGCGAACTACCACGGCGGCAACGTCTTGAGCCGCAAGGCGGTCGAGGCCCTCGGCAACGATTTTCGGCTCAAGCCCGTCGGCACCGGGCCCTTCGCCTTCGCCGAGTACAAGCCGAACGAGAGCGTGCGGCTCGTCGCGAACCCCGATTATTTCCGCGGCACGCCGAAGCTCGGCGGCATCCTCTACCGGCTGATCCCGGCGGACGCGGCCCGCGACCTCGCCTTCACCTCGGGCGAGCTCGACATCGTCTACGGCCGCCAGGACCAGCGCTGGGCCGAGCGGTTCGGCCGCGAGGCCGACGTCTCGGTCGACATCGTGCGGCCGGCCGAACTCGCGCTGCTGCATCTCAACATCAGCCACAAGCCCCTCGACGACGTGCGGGTGCGCCGCGCCATCGCCCACGCGATCAGCCAGGCGCAGATCGTCCAGTTCAAGGGTGCCAGCGTCACCGAGCCGGCGGTGTCGATCATCCCCAAGGGCTATCTCGGCACCGACGACAAGGCGCCGCTGCCTCCTTACGACCTCGCCAAGGCCAAGGCGCTGCTCGCCGAGGCCGGCCACCCGAACGGGATCACCATCACGGCGATCCAGACCAGCCTGCCGACCATGCTGACCGCGATGCAGATCGTGCAGGGCCAGCTCAAGAAGGCCGGCATCGAGCTGAAGCTCGACGTGGTCGACCACCAGACCTTCCACGCCCAGATCCGCAAGGACCTGTCGGACGCGGTCTACTACGCCGCGGCGCGCTTTCCGGTCGCCGACACCTACCTGACCCAGTTCTTCGATTCGGCCTCGACGGTCGCCACCCCGACGGCGGTGACCAATTTCTCCCATTGCAACGCGGCGGATGCCGAGATCCGCAAGGCGCGGACCGAGCCCGATCCGGAGAAGCAGAAGGCGTTGTGGAAGGAGGCGCAGGTGAAGATCATCGAGCAGGTCTGCGCCGTGCCACTCTCGGAAGGCTTGCAGGTCTGGGCGCACAGGAAGACGGTTGATTACGGCTACGACTTCAAGGGCGCGATTCACCTTGGGCCGGTGATCACGGAAGCGACGGACAAGAAGTAAGTCACCCCCGGCGCGCGACTTGCCTGCTTCCCACGGCCGGTCGCGTGCATCCCCTCTCCCCTCTGCGGGGGAGGGTGGCGAGCGTAAGCGAGCCGGGAGAGGGGACGCCGCTTCCGGAGAGGTCGCGACCATTCTGAAGGGCGCCACATCCTTCAGCGTCGCGCTGCCCCTCTCCCGCCCGGCTCACCCTCCCCCGCAGAGGGGGGAGGGGAAAAGCCGCGCATCATCCAGCGATGTCGTGATACCTCCCTCCAACCCCCGGCCCGCCCATGCTCCAGTTCATCCTCAAGCGCTTCCTCCTGGCGATCCCGACGCTGGTGGCGGTGCTGACCGTGGTGTTCGTGCTCGTGCGGGTGGTGCCGGGCGATCCGACCATCGTGATCCTCGGCGACCAGGCGAGCGCCTCCGCCCGGGCCGACCTGCGGGGCAAGCTCGGGCTCGATCAGCCGATCGTCGTCCAGTACCTCAGCTTCATGGGCCAGATCGCCACCGGCGATATCGGCCGCTCGCTCACCACCAACCGGCCGGTGCTGGAGGACGTCGCCCACGTCCTGCCCTACACGATCGAGCTGACGCTGGCCGCCATCGCCATCGGGGTCGGGGTCGGCGTGCCGCTGGGCGTGGTCGCGGCGCGGCGGCGCGACGGGGTCGCCGACTGGATCGCCCGCATCGTGTCGCTTGCCGGCGTGTCCTTCCCGGCCTTCGTCTCCGGCATCCTGCTGCTGATCGCGTTCGCCGTGCAACTGCGCTGGTTTCCGGTGATCTCGACCCCGCGCACCGGCGGGATCCTCGACCGGCTCGGCGCGCTGGTGCTGCCGGCGCTCAATCTCGGCCTCCTGATGGTCGCCTACGTCACCCGCGTCACCCGCTCCGGCATGCTGAAGGCGCTGGGCGAGGATTACGTCCGCACCGCGCGGGCCAAGGGGATGCCGGCCCGGATCGTGGTCTGGCGCCATGCGCTCCGCAACGTCCTCGTCCCGGTCGTCACCGTGGTCGGGCTCTATCTCGGCGTGCTGATCGGCAACGCGGTGCTGACCGAGATCGTGTTCAACCGCCCGGGCCTCGGCAAGCTGATCGTGACCGCGCTGACCCAGCGCGACTACAGCCTGCTGCAGGGCCTGATGGTCGTCTCCGCCTTCGCCATCGTGGTCGCCAACGTGCTCACCGACATCGCCTACGGCCTCGTCGATCCGCGGGTCTCGACCCAATGAGCGCGAGTGCCGCCTCCGCCGCCCCGAGCGCCTGGCGCCGGGCCACCCGCTCGCCGGGCCTGATGATCGGCGCCGTCACGGTGCTCGCCGTCATCGTCCTCGCGATCCTCGCCCCCTGGATCGCGCCGTACGATCCCAACGAGCAGGATCCGGTCGCCGCCCTGATGGGTCCGTCGGCCGAGCACTGGTTCGGCACCGACTTCTTCGGTCGCGACGTGCTCTCGCGGGTGATCTGGGGCGCCCGGATCTCGCTCTCGGTCGGCTTCCTCGCCACCCTCATCGGCGTCGTCGTCGGCACGGTGATCGGGGTGGTCGCGGGCTATTTCGGCGGCTGGACCGACCGGCTCATCACCGCGGCCACCGACGTGCTGCTCAGCTTCCCGCAGCTCATCATGGGGCTGATGCTGGTGGCGGTCTTGGGGCCGAGCCTCGGCAACCTGATCCTCGCCATCGCGGTCACCGCCATCCCGGCCTTCATCCGCATCGCCCGGGGCTCGACGCTCGCCATGCGCCAGCGCGACTTCGTCGATGCCTGCCGGGCGCTGGGCTACTCGGACATCCGCATCATGTTCGGCCACATCCTGCCGAACATCCTCGACGAGGTGGTGGTTTTGGCCTCCCTCTGGCTCGCCACCGCGATCCGCACCGAATCGACGCTGGCCTTCATCGGGCTCGGCGTACCGCCGCCCACCGCGACCTGGGGCAGCATCGTGCGCGAGGGCTTCGACAACCTGCTCGACGCGCCCTGGCTGTCGATCTTCCCGAGCCTCGCCATCCTCGCCGTGATGATCGGCCTCAACCTGATCGGCGACGGCCTGCGCGACGCCACCGACCCGCGGGGGGCACCATGACCACACCCGATCTGCTCAAGGTCGAGGGGCTGACGACCCAGATCCGGGTCGGCGGCACCTGGTACGACGCGGTGCGCGAGGTCTCGTTCGCGGTCTCCGGGGGTGAGACCCTGGCCCTCGTCGGTGAATCGGGCTGCGGCAAGAGCCTCACCGCCCTCTCGGTGATGGGGCTGCTGGCGCCCAAGGTCGGCCGCGTCGCCGCGGGCGCCATCATGGTCGACGGCACCGACATGCGGGCGGCGACGGAAGCCCAGCGCGAGGCGATGCGCGGCGACCGCCTTGCGATGATTTTTCAAGAGCCGATGACCTCGCTCAACCCGGTCCTGACCATCGGCTTCCAGATCGCCGAGGCCCTGCGGCGCCATCGCGGCCTGTCGAAGGCGGCGGCGCGCGAGAAGGCGATCGCCCTCCTCGAGCGGGTGCGGGTGCCGTCCGCCGCCGAGCGGATCGACGCCTATCCGCACCAGTTCTCCGGCGGCATGCGCCAGCGGGTAATGATCGCCATGGCGCTCGCCTGCTCGCCCCGCGTGCTCATCGCCGACGAGCCGACGACGGCGCTCGACGTCACCATCCAGGCGCAGGTGC
The DNA here is from genome assembly GCF_900116815.1 of Methylobacterium sp. 174MFSha1.1. Taxonomy (NCBI): domain Bacteria; kingdom Pseudomonadati; phylum Pseudomonadota; class Alphaproteobacteria; order Hyphomicrobiales; family Methylobacteriaceae; genus Methylobacterium; species Methylobacterium sp. 174MFSha1.1. The sequence continues at coordinate 18,424 of NZ_FPCB01000056.1, forward strand.
TGGCCCTGCTCGCCGACATCCAGAGCCGCGAGGGGCTGGCGGTGCTGCTCATCACCCACAATCTCGGCGTCGTCGCCTCGGTCGCCGACCGGGTGATGGTGATGTATGGCGGCGACGTGGTCGAGAGCGCGCCGGTGCGCGCCTTCTTCGCCCGGCCGACCCACCCCTACGCCGAGGGCCTGCTCCAGGCGATGCCCCGGGTCGACCGGGTGCAGGAACTCGCGGCGATCCCCGGCACGGTGCCGACCCTGCCGGAGATGCCGGAGGGCTGCCGCTTCCAGGGCCGCTGCGCGCTCCGCGAGGAGCGCTGCCGCGAGCGCCCGCCGCTCGTGTCGCTCCCGGGCGCGCCCGACCACGCCGTGCGCTGCTGGGTGAGGGCCGCATGAGCACGATATCGCCGCTCCTCGAAGTCCGGGACCTCTCGAAGACCTTCACCATCCGCCGCGGCTTCCCGATCGCGAAGACCAGCCTCGTGCGCGCCCTCGACCGGGTCTCGTTCACGGTCCAGCGCGGCGAAGCGCTCGGCATCGTCGGCGAGTCGGGCTGCGGCAAGTCCACCACCGCCCGGGTGGCGCTCCGCCTCACCGAGGCCGACGGCGGCGCGGTGCGGTTCGACGGACAGGACGTGCTGGCGGCGCCGGCCGGCGCGCTGCGGCGCCTGCGGCGGCGGATGCAGATCGTGTTCCAGGACCCCGCCTCCTCCCTCGATCCGCGCCAGCGCATCGGCGAGGCCCTCGCCGAGCCGCTGCGGGTCCACGGCCTCGCCCGCGGGGCGGAAAGCTCGGAGCGGGTCGCCGCGCTGCTCGCCGAGGTCGGCCTGCCGGCAACCGCCGCCGCGCGCTTTCCGCACGAATTCTCCGGCGGCCAGCGCCAGCGCATCGGCATCGCCCGGGCGCTGGCGCTCGGGCCCGACCTGATCTTCGCCGACGAGCCGGTCTCGGCCCTCGACGTCTCGGTCCAGGCGCAGATCCTCCGGCTGCTCGAATCGCTGCGCCAGGCCCGCAACCTCGCCTTCGTGTTCATCTCGCACGATCTCGGCGTGGTCCGGCACTTCTGCCAGCGGGTGACCGTGATGTATCTCGGCCGGGTGGTGGAGAGCGGTCCGGTCGGCCCGCTCTTCGAGGAGCCGCTGCACCCCTACACCCAGCTCCTCAAGGCCTCCTCCCCGGTGCCGGATCCGGAGCGGCCGGTGGCGATGAGCTTCCAGGAGGGCGAGCCGCCCTCGCCGCTCAAGCCCCCGCCGGGCTGCCACTTCCACCCCCGCTGCCCGCACGCCTTCGACCGCTGCCGCGCCGAGGCGCCCTCCTTGCGCGAGGCGGCGCCGGGCCGGGCCGTCGCCTGCCACCTCTATGACGGGGCGTGACGAGTTCTTACGCAGACGACCCACCCCCACCGGGACATGACGGCGCTATCCCCTTCGCCCCCGATTGCTCTAGCTTCCGCAGCGGCGACGAAGCGCCTGGCAAAGGGGGATGACGAACGATGAAGAAGCTCGGGACGATGGCGGTCGTCGGATTGGCCCTGATCGGCGCGGTGGGCACCGCCGTGGCTCAACCCTATGGCAGCCCCGATTACGGCTACCGCGACCGCGGCGACTATCGGGATCGCGACTACCGCAGCCGCGACAGCGACTATCGCGACCGCGACTCCCGGGACCGCCGCGACGATTACGGCCGGCGGGACGATTATCGCGGCCGCGAGCGCGACTACGGATCTCGTGATCGCGACCGGGATTACGGGTCTCGCGACCGTGATTACGGCGAGCGCAACCGTGGCGGCGCGGCCGCCTTCAACGAGCGCGAGTACCTGCGCTGCAACCCGGACGTGGCCCGCGCCGTGCTCGCCGGCAAGATGCAGTCGGGCCAGAAGCACTTCCAGGTCCACGGCTTCCGCGAGGGCCGCAAGCTGAGCTGCTGAACCCACACGCCGCCGGGGACGATCGCCCCGGCGGCGCGACGCCTGCCGGTGCTGCGGCCGGGCTTCGCCCGTTTGCCACAGCTCCCTCGATTTTTCCACAAATCTGCCCGGACCCCGGCCAGATGTCCCGCGTTCTGCCTGCGATCTCGGTTCGACGAGCCGGCGATCGGGTCAGTTGACCTTAAGTCAAGGCAGGCGCGCGCATGGCAAACAAGCAGAAGACGTTGCAGGACGCGTTCTACGAGACGCTCAAGGACGTGTACTATGCCGAGCGGCAATCGGTCCGGGCGCTGAAGAAGGCGGCCAAGTCGGCGCAACACGAGGACTTGCGGCAGGCCTTCGAGACTCATGCCGAGGAGAGCGCGACCCAGGTCGAGCGGATCCAGCAGGTCTTCGACATCATCGGCAAGCCCGCCCGCGGCAAGACCTGCGAGGCGATGCAGGGCCTGACGAGCGAGATGGAGGAGGATCTGGAGGATTTCGGCGACGGCCCGGCCGCGGATGCGGTGCTGGCGGCGTGCGCCCAGGCCCTCGAACACTACGAGATCGCGCGCTACGGCACGCTGAAGACCTGGGCGCTCCAGCTCGGCCACGAGGACGCCGCCCGGCTGCTCGACGAGACGCTCCAGGAAGAGAAGAAGACCGACCAGCTGCTGACCGACCTCGCCGAGCGCCTCAACGCCGAGGGCGACGCGTCCGCCTCAGGCGACGCCGAGCCCGGCGACACCCGGTCCGGTTCATCCAAATCCGGCGAAACGAAATCCGGCGGAGCCAAGTCCGCCCCATCCAAGTCCGGCAAGGCGGCCTGAGCCGCCGCGGCCGGGAGGCGCCGGCGCGGCGCCTCCCTCGATCCTGCATGGCAAGCACGGCGGCGCAGGATTCTGCGCCGTCGATATTCGTGCATCTCAAGTCATTCCTGTCCCGGCGTCAGCACTAATGCTGATTTTGATCGAAAACGGACATTGATTAACCTGAATCAAAGTTCGATTGTTTGGTGTTGATAGCTTTGCGCCGTCGCAACTCCTGTCCAATCCTCGGAAGGATGAAGCATGGCCACGATCCTCGGCACGAACGGCAACGACGTCCTCACCGGGACAACCGCCAACGACGTCATCCTGGGGCTTCCCGGAGACGACACGATCACCGATCCGGGCGGCTTCAACCGCATCGACGGGCAGGACGGCAACGACGTCATCACCGGCGGGGCCGACATCGACTACATCGCCGCCGGGCCCGGCAACGACGTCGTCTATGGCGGCGGCGGCGCCGACCAGCTCATCGGCGAGGCCGGCGACGACCTGATCTACGGCCAGGACGGCGACGACTACGCCGCCGGCAACCCGGGCAACGACACGATCTACGGCGGCGACGGCAACGACTTCTTCGTCGGCGAGGCCGGCAACGACCAGGTCTACGGTGAGGCCGGCAACGACTTCGTCGCCGGCGGCGACGACGACGACCTGGTGAGCGGCGGCGCCGGCAACGACCTCGTCGATGGCGATGCCGGCAACGACACGCTGTTCGGCGATGCCGGCAACGACGTGCTGTTCGGCGATGTCGGCAACGACCGGATGAATGGCGGCCCGGGCAACGACCGGCTCGACGGCGCGGCCGGCACCGACACGGCGGTCTTCGATGCCGACTTCCGCGACCTGGCGGTCGCCTCCTCGGGCTCGCTCGTGACCTTCGGTGGATCGACGGGCACCGACGAGGTCAAGAACACCGAGGTGTTCGAGTTCTCCGACCGCACGATCGTCCAGGCCGACGGCAACGCGGCGGTCGACGACCTGTTCTATCTCAGCCGGAACACCGACGTGCTGCTCGCCGGGCAGGACCCGGAGGCGCATTTCGGCCAGTACGGCTGGCGCGAGGGCCGCGACCCGAACGCCTATTTCGACACCAAGGGCTATCTGGCCGCCTACAGCGACGTGGCGGCGGCCGGCATCGATCCGCTCCAGCACTACCTGCAATACGGCTGGAAGGAGGGCCGCGACCCCTCGGCGAATTTCGACACCAAGGCCTACCTGGCGGCCAATCCCGACGTGGCGGCGGCCGGCATCAACCCGCTCGAGCATTTCCTGCAATACGGCGCCGGCGAGGGCCGCGCGGTGCAGGCGGGCGACGGCGCCTTCGCGACCGCCACGGCGCCGGGCGTCTATACCTGATCGGTCCCGGGTTCGCCGCATGCGAAAAACGGCGCCCGGCCGGGAGGCCGGGCGCCGCGTGTCAGGACGCGAGGGCCGTCGCCGTCAGGCGGCGGCGGCCTTGCGCAGGGGCTCGAGCGCCGCGAACATCCGGGCCGGGGTCGCCGGCATGTCGATGTCGCGCAGGCCCACGCTGCGGTCGAGGGCGTCGACCACCGCGTTCATCACCGCCGGGCAGGAGCCGATGCTGCCCGCCTCGCCCGCGCCCTTGATGCCCATCGGATTGGTGGTCGAGGGCACGTTCTTCGTCTCGAAGTGGAAGAACGGCACGTCGCCGGCCCGCGGCATGGCGTAGTCCATGAAGCTGGCGGTCAGGAGCTGGCCGTCGTCGTCGTAGACCGTGCGCTCGTGCAAGGCCTGGCCGATGCCCTGCACCACGCCGCCATGGACCTGGCCGGCCAGCAGCAGCGGGTTCACCACGATGCCGAAATCGTCGCAGATCGAGTAGCGCACCACCTCGGTGATCCCGGTCTCGGGGTCGATCTCGACCTCGGCGACGTGGGTGCCGTTGGGGTAGGTGGCGCTCGGCGGCACGAAGTCGCCCTGGCCGGTCAGCATCGCCTCGCTGGCCTTCGGCAGGCTCGCCAGCGCCGCGAAGTCGATCGACTTGTCGGTGCCGGCGACGCGCACCGCGCCCTCCGCGATCTCGAGGTCGCCGACGCCCGCCTCCAGCTCCTCGGAGGCGAGCTCCTTGAGCTTGCCGGCGAGGTTCTGCGACGCTGCCCCGACCGAGATGCCCCCGACGGGAATCGAGCGCGAGCCGCCGGTGCCGGCCCCCGTCGCGACCTTGTCGGTGTCGCCCTGCACCACCCGGATCCGCTCCAGCGGCAGGTCGAGATGCTCGGCGGCGAACTGGGCGTAGGCGGTGGCGTGGCCCTGCCCGTTCGACTGGGTGCCGACATAGACGGTGGCGCCGCCGTCCTTGTCGAGGGTGATCTTGACGTCCTCGCCCTCGCCCCAGGCGGTGCACTCGATGTAGGTGGCGAGCCCGATGCCGCGGACCAGGCCGTTGCGGCGGGATTCCTCGGCGCGGGCCGGAAAGCCCTCCCAGTCGGCCGCCTCGATGGCGCGGCCCATATGGGCGGCGAAATCGCCGGTGTCGTAGGTGCGGTCGCCGATCGGCGTGGTGTAGGGCATCGCGCTCGGCGGGATGAAGTTGCGCCGGCGGATCTCGGCCGGCGACATCCCGGTCTCCCGCGCCGCCCGGTCGACCAGGCGCTCGATCAGGTAGGCCGCCTCCGGCCGCCCGGCGCCGCGATAGGCGTCGACCGGCACGGTGTTGGTGTAGACGCCGCGCACCCGGACGAACACCGCCGGGGTCTTGTACACGCCGGTCAGCATCGTGGCGCCGAGATACGGGATGTAGGGCCCGTACTGCGACAGGTAGGCGCCGAGATCGCCGATCACGTCGAAGCGCATGGCGAGGAAGGTGCCCTCAGAATCGAGCGCGACCTCGCCCACCGAGAGGTTGTCGCGCCCCTGCGTGCAGGCGACGAAGTGCTCGCCGCGCTCCGACACCCACTTCACCGGCCGGTTCAGCCGGCGCGCGGCCTCCGCCGCCAGCGGATATTCGCGGTAGGTGAAGGTCTTGGTGCCGAAGCCGCCGCCGACGTCGCCGGTGACGACGCGGATCTGGTCCTTCCCGACCCCGAGCACGCCCGTGAGGGTCTTACGCAGGCCGTGCACGCCCTGGCTCGGGATGGTGAGGGTGAAGCGCTTCGTCCCCGCATCGTACTCGGCGACGACGCTGCGGGTCTCCATGTAGTTCGTGACGAGGCGCTGGTTCTCGACCTCGACCTTCACCACCTTGGCGGCCTTGGCGAAGGCGGCGTCGACCGGCGCCTTGTCGCCCATGGTCGAATCGAACGAGACGTTGTCGGGCTGCTCGTCCCACACGGCCGCGGCGCCGCCGGCGATGGCGCCGCGGATGCCGACGACGGCCGGCAGCACCTCGTAGTCGATGCCGATCGCCTCGACGGCGTCGCGGGCCTGGGCCCCCGTCTCGGCGACCACGAAGGCGACGGCGTCGCCGATATGCTTGACGACGCCCTTGGCGAGCAGCGGGATGTTGGCGACGTGGTTCTGGCTGCCGTCGCCGTTCGGCAGCGGCGCCTGGCACTTGATGTCGCCGAGGCCGGCCACGTCCTCGGCGGTGAGCACGAGGTGCACGCCGGGCATCGCCCGGGCGGCCTCGAGATCGGTGATGGTGAACTTCGCGTGGGCGTGCGGGCTGCGCAGCAGGGCCGCGTGCAGGCAGCCCTCGGGGGTGTGGTCGTCGCCGTAATGGCCCTCGCCGGTGATCAGCCGACGATCCTCGACCCGGCGCAAAGGCTGGCCGAGACCGAACTTGGTCACTGTCATGGGAACCTCGCGATGCGATGCGGAACGGGAGACGCGAGCGGGCGCGCGGCGCGGAGGCCGGCCCGAGGGGATCGGGACGCGGATCGGGGCGCGCGGGCTCGCGTGATCGGGGGGATGCGACGGCGGACGGCGTCCGGTCCCGCCTGCGCGGGGACGCGGATCCGGAGCGGTTCGGCCCCGGTCATGGGTGTCACCATGGGGCCTGCCATATGGGTCCTACCATGCGGCGTTCATCCTCCCGTGGACCGGCCGAGCGTGCGGCCCGGTCCTTATCGGGGCGAACCTAGCACGCCGGATCCGAGGCGTCTGCGGCGCTGCTGACGCGGCCTGCCTCGTCTTTTGCGCCGCGGGAGCGTCACGCCGCGTCCGGTACGGGACTGATCCCGTCCAGCTCGTCTCCGATCTCCGCCAGCAGCGTCTCGCTCTCGAATCGGATCTGGAGGTTGAGCCAGAACAGGTGCGAGGTGCGGAAGTAGCGGCCCAGGCGCAGGGCGGTGTCGGCGCTGATGCCGATTTCCTCCTTCACGATGCGCTCGATGCGCGAGCGCGGCAGGTTGAGGGCCTTGGCGATCACCCCTGCGGAGAGGCCGAGCGGCGCCATGAACTCCTCGCGCAGGATCTCGCCCGGGTGGACCGGCGGCAGCACCGTAATGCTCTCGGGATTGTCGAAGGACCGTCGAAGGGCGTCGAGCGTGATGGTGTCCGACATGGGGCAGCCTCCCTCAAAGCCTTTCCGTTCGCTCGACGGTTTCGACTTCCTCGGCGTCATTCCGGGGCCGCGCAGCGGAACCCGGAACGACGCGGATGGTTCAGGTCACAGTCCACGACAGGAGCGTATGGCCGAGATCCGACTTGGCAGAGCCTTACCGGTCAAACGGTCGGTTTTCCACTGCTCCCTTTCCCGGACGACTGGAACGAAGTGGAAGGAGATCCGGGATCCAGCGCAAGAAGTCGCGAAGCGTCCGGTCGTCTGCAACGTTGCAAGATACAGAGCCGCTTCGCGGCAAGTCCTTGTGCTGGATCCCGGATCTCCTTCCGCTGTCGCTGCAGTCGTCCGGGAAAGGGGGAGCCCTACAAACTACGGCCTCACCCCCGCCCCGTACCGACCGCCCTGACCGCCGCCTCGCTCCCCCCACTCACCAGGGTCAGCCGCGGGCGCGGGTCGAGGATCGACGCGACTCTGCGCTCCAGGTCCTCGCCGCGGAACGGCTTCTGCACCACCCGGTCCTCGCCGCCGCCCTCGATCCGCGACAGGGCGGTGTGGTCGGCGTAGCCGGTGACGAACAGGATCTGGATCTGCGGCCAGCGGCTGCGGATCACCGTCGCGACCTCGGCCCCGTTCATGCCCGGCATCGCGAAGTCGAGCACCGCGAGGTCGACGCAGGGGTCCGCCTCCAGGGCCTGGATCGCCGCGAGGCCCGAGCTCGCCTCGCGGATCGCGTAGCCGGCCTCGCCGAGGCGCGTCGTGGTGATGTCGCGGACCGCGCTGTCGTCGTCGACGACCAGGATCACCCGCCTGTCGCCCGGGTCACGCCAGCCGGCGCAGTCGATCTCGGCCGGGCGCACCTCGCGCGGGGCGACCTCCGCCGCCACCCGCGGCAGGTAGACCCTGACCGAGGTGCCCTCGCCCGGCGCGGTCTCGATCCGCACGCCGCCGCCCGATTGCTTGGCGAAGCCATAGACCTGGGCGAGGCCGAGCCCGGATCCCTTGCCGACCTCCTTGGTGGTGAAGAACGGCTCGAACACCCGGGCGAGCACGTCGGGGGCGATGCCGGTGCCGGTGTCGCTCACCGCTACCATGGCGTAATCGCCCGGCGGCGGCTCCTCGGGCCGGGTCGGCTCGTGGCTGAGCGCCACGTTGGCGGTCTCGATCGTCAGGCAGCCGCCGACCGCCATCGCGTCGCGGGCGTTGATCGCCAGGTTGAGGATGATCAGCTCGATCTGGGTCGCGTCGACGAGGGCCGGCCAGAGGTCGGGCTGCAGGGTCATCTCGATCCGGACCGAGCCGCCCATCGAGCTCTGCAGCAGGTCGCGCATCGACGCGACGGTCTGGTTGAGCTGCACCGGCACCGGCGCCAGCTTCTGGCGGCGCGAGAAGGCGAGGAGCTGGGCGGTGAGCCGGGCGCCGCGCTCGGCCGCCCCGCGCATCATGTCGAGCCGGCGCTTCGAGCGCTCGTCCGAGACCGCGCGCTCCAGGAATTCGATGTTGCCGGCGATCACCGTGAGCAGGTTGTTGAAGTCGTGGGCGACGCCGCTGGTGAGCTGGCCCACCGCCTCGAGCCGCTGGGCCTGGCGCAGGGCGTCCTCGATCCGCTCGCGCTCGGCGATCTGGTGCTGGAGGGCCGCGTTAGTCTCGGCGAGCTCCCGCGTCCGCTCCGCGACGCGCTGCTCGAGGGATTCGTTGAGGTCGCGCAGGGCCTGCTCGGCGGCGTCGCGGCGCAGATGGGCGCGGGCCTCCGAGAGGGCGCGCAGGATGACCCGCGGCAGCCGGTCGAGGCGCTGCTTGGTCACGTAATCGGTCGCGCCGTGCTTCAGCGCCTCGACGGCCACGTCCTCGCCGAGGGTGCCGGAGACGAACACGAAGGGGACTTCCGGGCAGTTCGCCCGGGCGGTGGCGAGCGCGCTCATCCCGTCGAAGGCGGGGAGCACGTAATCGGCCAGGATGATGTCGTGGCGGCGCTGGACGGTCGCCGTCGTGAACGCGTCGCGGGTGATCACCCGGTCGACCGCAATGGCGAGCCGCGCATCCTCCAGGATGGCGCAGAGCAGTTCGGTGTCGAGGTCGCTGTCCTCGAGCAGCAGGATGCGCAGGGGCGCGCCGCCATCCGCCGGCGCTAGTGCCTCACTCACCGGAGGTCCAATCGGTGCGGTGGGGCGGCGGCTCGTTGAGCACGGCCCAGAACACGCCGAGATCCTGGATCGCCTCGAAGAATTCCTTGAACCCGACCGGCTTGACCACGAAGGCGTTCACGCCGAGCTGGTAGGAGCGCACGAGGTCGCTCTCCTCCCGCGACGAGGTCAGCATCACGATCGGGATCGCCCGCATCTTTGGGTCGCCCTTCACCGCCGCCAGCACCTCGAGCCCGTCGACCTTCGGCAGCTTGAGGTCGAGCAGCACTACGGCGGGATCCTGTACCGGCCGGTCGGCGTGCGGGCCCTGGCGGCGCAGGAATTCCAGTGCCTCGGCGCCGTCGCGGCAGATGACGATCTTGTTCGCCAGCTGGCTCTTCTCGAGCGCCGCGAGGGTGAGCTCGATGTCGTTGGGGTTGTCCTCGACGAGGAGGATCGGCTTGAGGTCGGCCATGGCGCGTCTCTAACGGATGGGGAGCGTGAAGTGGAAGGTCGCGCCTTGGCCGAGGACGCCCTCGGCCCAGACCTGCCCCCCATGACGCTCGACGATTCTGCGGACATTCGCGAGCCCGATCCCGGTCCCCTCGAACTCCTCGACCCGATGCAGGCGCTGGAACACGCCGAACAGCTTACTGACATAGGCCATGTCGAAGCCGACGCCATTGTCGCGCACGGAAAAGACCGCCTCCCCCTCGCGGTCGGCCTCGCGGAACACCTCGATCACCGCCTCGGGCCGGCCGCGGGTGTACTTGACCGCGTTCGACAGCAGGTTCTCGATCACCAGCCGCATCATCACCGGGTCGGCCTGGGCCCGGCCCAGCGGTCCGACCTGCCAGCGGATCGCCCGCTCGAGCGGGATGTCGCGGATCATCTTCCGGCGCACGTCCTCGACGAGCTGGTTCATGTCGCAGGAGATGCGGTTGAGGGCGTTGCGGCCCATCTGCGAGAAGGTCAGCAGGTTGTCGACGAGGGTGCCGGCGGAGAACGCCGCCTCGATGATGGTGTCGACGTAGCGCCGGCCGCGATCGGTGAACTTCTCGCCCTCGCGCGAGCGCAAGAGTTCGGCGTAGCCGACGATGTGGCGGAACGGCGCCCGCAGGTCGTGGCTGACCGAGTACGAGAACGCCTCCAGCTCCTTGTTCGAGCGCTGCAATTCCTCGGTGAGCGCCGCCAGCTCCTCGGCCCGGCGCAGCACGATGCCGAGCACCGCGGCGCGCAGGTCCTTGGCGGTGTCGACCTCCGGCACGGTCCAGGGCAGCGAGCGGCCCTGCAGGGTCTCCTTCCAGGTCTCGAAGGACTTGCGCGGGTGCAGCCGGTCGGGGCCGCCGGCCGGGTCCTTGGAGGTGACCTTCTTCGGGTCGCCGCCCCAGCGCACGGTCTGCACCACCTCGGGCCGGAACCACAGGACGTAGCTGGCGTACTTCTCCGAGATCGAGATGGCGAGAAGCCCGCTCGCGGTGTCGGCGATGGTGCGCGCCGGCGGGAATTCCTCGCCGAGCGCGTCGGTGACGTGCACGGCCTCGCCGCCATGCTCGGCCGAGAGCCACTCGTAGACCGCGCGCACCTGCCGCTCCGAGGGAGTGCGGCCCATCAGGTGGCAGCGCTGGTCGGTGACGATCGCCGCCCCGCCGGCATTGGCCATCGCCAGCACGTCCTCGGGGTGGTTGAGGAAGCCTTGGACGAAGGTCTCCTCCTCGGCCATGAAGCCGAGCAGCCGCGACTGGATCGCCCCGAGGGCCAGGCGCTGCTCGGAGAGCGCCCCGCGCTCCTTGGCGGCGAGCTGCAGCGCGAAGGTCTGGGTGAGGATGTCGCAGGCGTTGCGGGTCTGCAGCGGCACCCGCCGCGGCGTCTTGTTGTGGCAGGAGATCAGGCCCCACAGCGCGCCCTCGACCAGGATCGAGATCGACATCGACGCCATGGTGCCCATGTTGCGCATGTACTCGACATGGACCGGCGAGACGCTGCGCAGGATCGACTGGCCGAGATCAAGGGGCTCACCCGTGGTCGGCGACAGCGGCGGCACCAGCGGCACCGGCTCGTAGCCGGCATCCGGGATGATGCGCAGGCGGTTGCGGCGGTAGAGCTCGCGGGCCTGGGCCGGGATGTCGGAGGCCGGGAAGCGCAGGTCGAGGTAGGACGGCAGCACCCCGTTGCCGTCCTCGGCCACCACGGTGCCGTGCCACTCACGGTCGAAGCGGTAGACCAGGGCGCGGTCGAACCCGGTGAGCAGGCGGATGTCGGCGGCGAGCAGCCCGCACAGTTCCTCGACGGTCGAGGCGCCGTGCAGGGCCTCGATGAAGGCCCGCAGCCGCGGGTAGAGCGTGTCGAGGGTGCCGGAGACGGCGGTCTCGCCGGCATTCTCCTCGAATTCGAGCACCGTGCGGTCGCCGGAGCGGTGGGCGGCGAGGTCGTAGAGGCGCGGGCCGGCCCCGGTCTCAAGGGTCAGGACGCCGAGATAGGCCGCGCCGTCATGGTCGAGCTGCGTCGTCAGCGCCTCGACGAGGGGCGCCCCGATCTCCGGCATCGCCTCGGCCAGCGGCTTGCCGCGGGCGTCCGCCGCCGGGCGGCCGGGGAGGTCGGGCAGGTTCGCGCTGGCCTGGGCGACGTCCAGGTCCGGTCCCTCGAGCGCCAGCAGGAAGCCGTGCGGCTGCAACGTGCCGAGGATGTGGATCGGCTCCTTGTCGCAGGCCGTGAGTTCCGCCGGTTGCACAGACCGCATGGCCGCCCTCGTCCCTCGCACCGCTCGAATCGTGACCGGGTTCTACCGAGGCACCTTAAGGGAAGGTAACCAATCCCACCAGTGCGTGAAACCCGCACGGCGGCGTGAATCGGCCTCTCCCCCAGGTTCTCGTGCGGCATCGCGTGCGGACTCGTGTCCCGACGATCGGTGGCCGATCACAGGTTTCTCGGTCCACATCAATTGGTCTATCGGTGCCGACGGCTAGTAATCTTTGTAATCTGCCCTCATAAGCACTGGGTATTCGTCGATCGTCGGGGCTCGCTCGGTCGAAGAGGCGTGAGCCCTCGGACAGAAGGCGGGCCCGCATCCATTCGGCGAGGGCTGGGTCCGGGCGGCCCTCTCCGGACGGCCCGAGCTGCCGCAGAGGCCGGGATCGACGACGCCATGGCGCGCCGTCCCCGAGGCGCGTACGATCCGTGGCAAGCTTGCGCGGGTCGCAATCCCCCAAGCTCAATCCTTTCATGCGAAATCCGATTGATTGCTTCAGGCGATTCTGCCGGATCGCTCTCGCAATGCGGATTTCGGCTTCACTCAGGCGCCGCGCCGGCTAGTGATACGACGTCCGGAAGGAATTTTCCGGACGTCGTATCACCGACTGCGAGGAGAGAACGGGCCATTCCCGACGAGCTTCCCGCCTCCGGCCTCCTCAACCGCCTCGACCTCAAGACGCTGCGGCTGTTCGCGGCGATCTGCGAGGAGGGCACGCTCAACGGCGCGGCGCGGGCTGCGGCGATCGCGCCGTCCGCCGTGAGCAAGCGCCTGGGCGAGATGGAGCAGGCCTTGGGCTGCCAGCTGCTCACCCGCGAGCCGCGGGGCATGCGCCCGACCCCGGCGGGCGAGACGCTGCTCCACCACACCCGCCGCATGCTGGCGAGCGCCGAGCAGATCGCGCTCGAACTCGCCGAGCACGCCAAGGGCGTGCGCGGCATCGTCCGGATGCTCGCCAACCTCTCGGCGATCGTGCAGTTCCTGCCCGAGGACCTGCGCGCCTTCCTGGCCCGGCAGGGCGCGATCAAGATCGACCTGGAGGAGCGGCCGAGCGGCGGCGTGATCCGCGGCGTCGCCGAGGGCGCGGCCGAGATCGGGATCTGCTCCGGCTCCGTCGCGGCGCTCGACCTGCGCAGCCACCTCTACCGGCGCGACCGGCTGGTCCTGGTGATGCGGCGCGAGCACCCGCTGGCCTCGCGCGCGAGCATCGCCTTCGCGGAGGCGCTCGGCTACGACTTCATCGGCCTGCACGCCCAGAGCTCGATCTACGACAGCGTCCGCGCCGAGGCGCAGCGCACCGGCCGCCCCTTGCGCCTCCGGGTGCATGTGCCGGGCTTCGACGCGGTCTGCCGCATGGTCCAGGCCGATATGGGCCTCGGCGTCGTGCCCGAGCAGGTTTTCGGCCTGATCGGCGGGGCGATGCAGCTCGCGGCGGTGCCGCTCGTCGACCCGTGGGCCGCGCGCGAACTGATCATCGTGACGCGGCCCGGCACGCTCTCGCCCGCCGCCGGGCTCCTCGTCGCGCACCTGTCCCAAGCACATCTGTCGTAAGTGCACCTATCCCAGGCCGCCCTGTCCTGATCCCGCGTACCTCGTCGCCTGCGTTCTCCTAGCGCGAACGGATGCTCGCGAGATACGGTTGGATCCGCCCCGGCCTCCTCCAGTATAGACAGACACAACCAAGACTGATGGAGGACACGCCATGAGCGGACCGCTCGCGGGCATTCGCGTTCTGGAACTCGGCCAGCTCATCGCCGCGCCCTTCGCCACCCGCATGATGGCGGAATTCGGCGCCGAGGTGATCAAGGTCGAGCCGCCCGGCGAAGGCGACCCCCTGCGCAAGTGGCGCAAGATGCACGAGGGCACCTCGCTCTGGTGGTACCTGCAGTCGCGCAACAAGAAGTCGATCGCCGTCAACCTGAAGTCTCCGGAAGGCCTCGCGGTCGTCAAGCAGCTGGCCGGGAGCGCCGACGTCGTCGTCGAGAATTTCCGGCCCGGCGGCCTCGAGAAGCTGGGCCTCGGCTGGGACGTGCTCTCGGGCCTGAACCCGAACCTCGTGATGGTCCGCATCTCCGGCTACGGCCAGACCGGACCCTACCGCGACCGGCCCGGCTTCGGCGCCATCGGCGAATCGATGGGCGGCCTCCGCTTCACCACCGGCGACCCGAGCACCCCGCCGGCCCGCGTCGGGGTCAGCATCGGCGACACGCTCGCCTCGCTCCACGGCGTCATCGGCGCCCTGATGGCGCTCCTGCGGGTCAAGACCGGCCAGGGGGCCGGCCAGGTCATCGACGTCTCGCTCGTCGAGAGCGTGTTCAACGTCATGGAGAGCCTGGTGCCGGAATACGACCTCCTGGGCGAGGTCCGCACCCGCACCGGCGGGGCGCTGCCGGGGATCACGCCCTCGAACACCTACCCGACCAGGGACGGCGGCTTCGTCGTCATCGCCGGCAACAGCGACCCGATCTTCCGCCGCTTCATGGCGGCGATCGGCCGACCCGACCTCGCCGAGGATCCCTCCTTTCGCAACAACGAGGGCCGCTCGAAACAGGCCGCGATGCTGGATGCCGTCATCACCGACTGGACGAAGAGCCGGAGCGTGACGGAGGCGCTGGAGGTGCTCGACCGCGCCGAGGTCCCGGCCGGCCGGATCTACTCGGTCGCCGACATCGTCACCGACCCGCACTACCTCGCCCGCGACATGATCCTGCAGGCGGACCTGCCCGGCGACACGAGGGTGAAGATGCCCGGCATCGTGCCGAAGCTCTCCGAGACCCCCGGCACCGTCCGCTGGCAGGGCCCGGCGCTCGGCGCCCATACCGACTCGGTTCTCGAAGAACTCGGCTTCGACGAGGCCGCGATCGCGGCTTTGCGCCAGAAGGGAGCCGTCGCGTGAGCCAGATCATCGTCCAAGATTCGATGATTATCCAGGAGGTCGCGACCCGCGACGGCTTCCAGATCGAGCCGGTCTTCGTGCCGACCGCGGAGAAAATCCGGCTGATCGACGCGCTCTCAGGTGCCGGCTTCACCCGCATCGAGGTCTCGTCCTTCGTCTCGCCGAAGGCGGTGCCGGCGCTCGCCGACGCGGCCGAGGTCTTTTCCGGCATCACCCGCCGCCCCGGCACCACCTACGTCGCCCTCGTCCCGAACCCGAAGGGCGCCGAGCGGGCGCTGGCGGCTGGTGCCGACGAGATCAACCTCGTGGCCTCGGTGAGCGAGACCCACAACCGCGCCAATATGGGCATGACGCCCGAGGCCTCGATCCAGGGCTTCTCCGCCATCATGGCGACGGTGCGGGGCGAGGTCAGCGTCAACGCCACCGCCGCGACCGCCTTCGGCTGCCCGTTCGAGGGTATCGAGCCCGAGGACAAGGTGGTGGCGCAGGTCGAGCGCTACTTGGGCCTGGGCGTCGACGGCGTGACGCTCGCCGACACGACCGGTATGGCCAATCCGCGCCAGGTCGCCCGCCTCGTCGCCCGGGTGCTGCCGCTGGTCGGGCCGGAGCGCCTGACGCTGCACTTCCACAACACCCGCGGCTGCGGTCTCGCCAACGTGCTCGCCGCCTTCGAGGCCGGCGCGCGCCGGTTCGACGCGGCGCTCGGGGGGCTGGGCGGCTGCCCGTTCGCCCCCGGCGCCACCGGCAACATCTGCACCGAGGACCTGGTCAGCATGGCCGAGGAGATGGGGCTCGCGACCGGCCTCGACCTCGACGCGCTCATCGCCCTCTCCCGCGACCTGCCCCGCCTCGTCGGCCACGATGGGCCGGGCCAGGTCGCCAAGGCCGGCCGGCCGCTCGACCTGCATCAGGCCCCGCCGCTCAAGGCGGCCTGACACCGGCGGGACGCCGTCCGCTCGAGAAGACGGCCCCGCCCCCTCCCCCCGCCGAACCCTGCCACGCCCGGCAATCCGGGCGAAGGCACCCCCATGCCCGCATCGCGGGCGACGTCTTTGCATGCCCGGAGGAAACCCCATGGCCATCGCCACCGCCGGCCCGCTCGCCGGCACCGACTCCCTCACCGAAGCGAGCGTCGTCCGCAAGGTCGCCTGGCGGCTGATGCCGCTGATCATGATCTGCTACCTGTTCGCATTCTTCGACCGCATCAACATCAGCTTCGCCAAGTTCCAGCTCCAGAGCGACCTCGGCTTCAGCAACGTCGCCTACGGGCTCGGCGCGAGCATGTTCGTGGTCGGCTACGTGATCTTCGAGGTGCCGTCGAACCTCGCCCTCTACCGGGTCGGCGCGCGGCGCTGGATCGCCCGGATCATGATCTCGTGGGGCATCGCCACCGCGCTGATGATCTTCATCCGCACCGAGTGGCACTTCTACGTCCTGCGCTTCCTGATCGGCGCGATGGAGGCCGGCTTCGCCCCGGGCATCCTGTACTACCTCACCCTGTGGTTCCCGGCCTCGTTCCGCGGCCGCGTCACCTCGTTCATGTTCGTCGCCTCGGCCTTCGCGGGCATCGTCGGCGCGCCGGTGGCCGGGCTGATCCTCGGCGGCCTGAACGGCGTCGGGGGGCTGGCCGGCTGGCAGTGGCTCTTCCTCGCCGGCGGCCTGCCCTGCCTGATCCTCGGCGCCCTGGTGCTCACCCGCCTCGAAGACCGCATCTCGGACGCGCGCTGGCTCTCGGCGCAGGAGAAGGACCTCCTGTCCTCGCGCATCGCCCACCACAACCGCGACATCGGCGATCACTCGCTCTGGGGCGCGATCAAGCAGCCGGGCTTCCTGCTCATCGCCTTCGTGTACTTCCTGCTCCAGGTCGGCTCCTACGGCCTGAATTTCTGGGGGCCGGACCTGATCAAGACCGCGACCGGCGGGACCGCGGCCTCGGTCGGCTTCCTGACGGCCATTCCCTACATCTGCGGTGCGATCAGCATGGTCGTCATCGGACGCCTGTCGGACGCCTCGGGCGAGCGGCCGAAATTCGTCGCCGCCCTGGCGGTCGCGGCGGCGATCGGCTTCTTCCTCGCCGGCCTGTTCGACAAGCAGATCGTGCCCTTGATGATCGCCTTGGCCCTTCTCGGCTCCGGCATCGTCGCGTCGATTCCGACCTTCTGGACCCTGCCGGCGAAGCTCGTCACCGGCGTCGGCGCGGCGGGCGGCATCGCGCTCATCAACACGCTCGGCCAGTTCGGCGGCATCGTCAGCCCGGTCATGGTCGGCTGGGTCAAGGACCTCACCGGCTCCACGACCCCGGCGCTCTACGGCATCGGCTGCCTCTGCCTCGTCGCGGCCGGGCTCCTGCTCTTCGCGATGCCGGAGAGCCTGCGCCGCAACGACCGCAGCGTCTGACCGATAAAAAGGGGGCGGCTCAGATACGCCGCCCACCCGACCGGGTCGGCGGCTCAGGGATGGGATCCGAGAGCCACCGGCGGCAATCGCCTTTCGGGACGAAGGCCCCTCCCCCATCCCCCGGTGCGACCGTGATGGGGTCACAGCCAGAACGACTCCGCCGCGCCGAAGGGCAGATCTCTGGTCCACTGGCCTGAGATACGAACAAGCCCGCCAGCTTTCGCTGACGGGCTTGTTCATGTGGTTGGTTGCGGGGACAGGATTTGAACCTGTGACCTTCAGGTTATGAGCCTGACGAGCTACCGGGCTGCTCCACCCCGCGCCAGGGTGTG
>NZ_FPCB01000055.1:0-36407 GCF_900116815.1 Methylobacterium sp. 174MFSha1.1
AGCAAGGAGCTGTAAGCACGGCCAAGGCCAGAGCAGGATGAGGGACCTGGGACCAGGACACTCCGCCACGTCATCGCGCGTCACAGCGCGTCGGGATGTTGGGAGCCTGGTTCTTCGCAAGGAACGCTTGTGCGCACCCCTTGGTGGCCCGCCGTCGTCCTCGTCGCATCAACCGCGGCGGCACGACGGCATCAGAGGCCGGATACATGACTGCTCCTGAACCGACTGGCTCAAACCGATGCTCACAAACCCTTGCGAAACGGGGGCCGTCCATACATGACGCGGAGGGTGGAAGGACCGTCGCGGGGTTCGAACACTCCCGCGGTTTTGAATGTGCCGCCTCACCCGGCATCCTCCGGCTCCGGGCCGCGGGTCAGGTCGAGGGCCTTGCCCGACGCATCCTTGGCCTGAGCCTCGCCCTTGCCGTCACCCTTGCCCACGATCCGCTCCGGCGGCTTCAGCGCCACGGTGGTGCCGGTGCGGGCGGCCTCGTAGATCGCCTCCATCAGGATCTGGTCCTGCAGGCCCTCCTCGCCGGGCGTGCGCGGCGTGCGGTTCTCGAGGAGACAGGTCGCGAAATGGTCGATCTCGAGGGCGAACTGGTTCTTCTCGCCCAGCACCCGCTCCTCCTTCGCCTCGGCCTTGCCCTCGCGGTGGTTCAGGAACAGGCGCTGGCCCTGATACGCGAAGGCGTTCTGGAGCTGGATCGCGCCGCCCTCGGCCTGGACGGTGATCGAGCGGGTCTCGTGCGCGCCGTAGCTGGTCGAGCAGAGCGCCAGCGCGCCGGACGGGAAGCGCAGGGTGAAGGCCACCGTCTCCTCGACCTCGCGGTAGAGCGGGTCGTCCGGTGAATGAATCTGCGCCTGGACCGAGACCGGCTCCTCGCCCATCAGGGCCCGCACGCCGTTGAGGCAGTAGAGCCCGATATCCGGCAGCGCGCCGCCGCCGGCGAGCGCCTTCTTCATCCGCCACTGCTCGGGCAGGCTCATGGTCTGGGTGTTGGTCGCCTCGATCAGCTTGACCTTGCCGTACTTGGCGCTGCGCACCAGCCGCACGACCTCGCGGTTGTAGGGCTCGTACTGGCAGCGATAGGCGATCATCAGCTTCACGTCGGCCTTGGCGCAGGCATCGATCATCGCCCGCGCCTCCGCGGCGGACGACGCCATCGGCTTCTCGCACAGCACGTGCTTGCCGGCGCCGGCGGCGGCGATGACCTGGTCGCGGTGGAGCGCGTTCGGGGTGACGATGTAGACCGCCTTCACCTCCGGGTTGCGGGCGAGCGCGTCCCAGCCGTCATAGCCGTAGACCGCCTCGGGCTTGATCCCATGTTGCGCCGCCACCGCCTTGGCCTTCTCGGGCGATCCCGACATCAGGGCGACGGGCCTCGCCTTGCGGCATTCGCCAAAGGCGGGAAGGATCTCCTCCAGCGACAGCCGCCCGAGGCCGACGACCGCGAAGCCGATCCGCTCGCCCGGCGGCAGCGGGGCCGGCGGCGGTGCCGAGGGCCGGTCGGAGGGGCCGCGCCAGTTCGGGAACGTCACCTTGCCGTTCTCGACCTTGCCGGTATCGACCGGCCGCTCGGGACCGGGCACCCCCGACCCCGATGCCCCTTGCGCCGCCGCGCTGCCGAGCCCGACCAGGGTGGCGCCGCCGGCCATCATCAGGCTCCGGCGCGAGAGGGCGGCGACATCGTCCGGCATCGGGCAACCATCCGTTGAGGGCAGAGAGCCTGCGCAACGTGTCGGGGGTGACGGGGTTCCGCTGCCGCTACGCCCGGCTGGACCGCGCGACGGCAGCTCTGGCGATGCCTCCTGAGACCTTTGTCATGCAGAAAGGCCGGCCCTTCCGGACCGGCCTTCCCAAAAACTCGGATTCGGCGACCGCTCACTCGCCTGCCATCATCTCCGGCGAGAAGTGCCCGCACCAATCCTGGGCCGAGACCACCGGCCACAGGCCGTGGCCCTGCGGCTCCGGCTGGCTCACCGGCGGGTTGAAGCGGCACAGGCCTTCCTCGCCCTGGGGAGCGCCGCCGTTCAGCTTGTGGTCGTCGAAGTAGCGGCAGCTGCGGCAGTTCGCGGACGGATTCGTCGCCATGGGGCGTCTCCTTGCGAATTAGACAATTTCCAATCGGGCAGACAACGAGGGGGCGGGCGGCGGGTTCCCGGACCCTCCGATGCGGCTTTCGACCACGGGACATCCGCCGCTTCGGTCTTGAACAAATCAGGAACGGAAGCCAGGTTGCAGGCATGGACGCTGCCCTGAAGAAGAAGCTCACGGTGCTCGCCGACGCGGCGAAGTACGATGCCTCCTGCGCCTCGTCGGGAGCGCCGAAGCGCAAGGCGGAGGCCGGCGGCCTCGGCTCGACCACGGGGGCGGGCATCTGCCACGCCTACACGCCGGACGGGCGCTGCGTCTCGCTCCTGAAGATCCTGCTCACCAATTACTGCCTGTTCGACTGCGCCTATTGCGTCAACCGGCGCTCCTCGAACGTCCGGCGGGCTAAGTTCTCGGTCGACGAGGTCGTGACGCTGACGGTCGAGTTCTACAAGCGCAACTATATCGAGGGGCTGTTTCTCTCCTCCGGGATCATCCGCTCGCCCGACCACACGATGGAGCAGCTGATCCGGGTGGCGAAGACCTTGCGCCAGCGGCACGGCTTTCGCGGCTACATCCACCTGAAGACGATCCCCGAGGCGAGCCCGTGGCTGATCGAGCAGGCTGGCCTCTACGCCGACCGGCTCTCGATCAACCTGGAGCTGCCGACCGAGGCGAGCCTGGAGCGGCTGGCGCCGGAGAAGGACGGCGCCGCGATCCAGACCGCGATGGGCCAGATGGGCGAGCGCATCCTGCAGGCCAAGGAGGAGAAGCGGCGCTTCGCCCCCGCCGGCCAGTCGACGCAGGTGATCGTCGGGGCCGATGCCAGCACCGACGAGTCGCTGATCCGCACCAGCGCCCGCCTCTACGACCATTACGGCCTGAAGCGGATCTACTACTCGGCCTTCAGCCCGATTCCCGACGCTGCCTCGATCCTGCCGAGCAAATCCCCGCCGCTCCAGCGCGAGCACCGGCTCTACCAGGCCGACTGGCTGATGCGGTACTACGCCTTCTCGCCCGACGACGTGGCGGGGGCGACCGAGTCCGGCATGCTCGCCCTCGACGTCGATCCCAAGCTCGCCTGGGCCCTGAAGAACCGCGAGCGCTTCCCCGTCGACGTCAACCGGGCCGACCGGGAGATGCTCCTGCGGGTGCCGGGCCTCGGCGTGCGGGCGGTCGACAAGATCGTGGCGGCCCGCCGCCATGCCACGTTGCGCCTTGACGACGTCGCCCGCCTGACCTCGGGCCTGAAGCGCGCCCGGCCGTTCCTGGTCGCGGCCGATTACGCGCCGACCCGCCTCACCGACCGGCTCGACCTGCGCGCCCGCCTCGCCGAGCCCCCGCGCCAGCTGAGCCTGTTCTAGATGCGCCCCCGCACGATCCGCCTGGCGCCCGGCGCCGACCTCGACGGGTTTCGCGCGGCGATCCGGCACCTCGTCCCGGCGGAGGCGGCCCCGGAGGCGGTGACCTGGGTCGAGGGCGAGGCGGCCTCGCTGTTTCCCGAGGACGATGCGGGCGCGCCCGGCCCGGCGCTCGCCCTGCCGCGGGCGGTCGCGGCCCTCGTGCCCTCCGTCGTCATGCACCGCGATCCCGAGCGCTACGGCCTGCTCCACCGGTTGATCTGGCGGGTGGCGGAAGGAGAGCGGCACCTCGCCGAGGTGGCGAGCGACCCGCTGGTCCATCGCCTGAATCTCATGCGCAAGGCGGTGGCGCGCGACCTGCACAAGATGCACGCCTTCCTGCGCTTTCGCCGCGCCGGATCGGGGGAGGGCGGGCGCGAGCGTTTCGCCGCCTGGTTCGAGCCCGAGCACCACATCCTGGCGGAAGCCGCACCGTTCTTCTCCGCGCGCTTTCCCTCCTTCGACTGGTCGATCCTGACCCCAGACGGCTCGGCCCACTGGGACGGCCGTGCCTTAAGCTTCGGGCCGCCGGGGCGGCGCGAGGATGTTCCCGAGCAGGACGCGTTCGAGGCCGGCTGGACCGATTATTATTCCAGCACCTTCAACCCCGCCCGCACCAACCTGGCGGCGATGCGGGCCGAGATGCCGAAGAAGTACTGGCAAAACATGCCCGAGACGGCGGCGATTCCCGGCCTGGTGCGGGAGGCCGGCCGGCGGGTCGGGGAGATGATCGCCCGGGCGCCCGAGCCGCCGGTCAAGCGCGTGCCGGCCCGGGCGCTCGCCGCGATGGCGGCGCAGGAGCCCGCCTCCCTCGACGCGCTGAACGCGGCGATCCGCGCCTCCGAGCCGCTGGTGCCGGGCGCGACGCAGGCCGTGCTCGGCGAGGGGCCGCTCGGCGCGGCGATCGCCTTCGTGGGCGAGCAGCCGGGCGACCAGGAGGACCTCCAGGGGCGGCCCTTCGTCGGCCCGGCGGGCCAGCTCCTGGCGCGGGCGCTCGTCGAGGCGGGGATCGATCGCGACCGGGCCTACCTCACCAATGCGGTCAAGCACTTCAAGTTCGAGCAGCGGGGCAAGCGGCGCATCCACCGGACGCCGAGCGCCGGCGAGGTCGCGCATTACCGCTGGTGGCTCGACCGCGAGCTCGCCTTCGTGGCGCCGCGGCTGGTGGTGGCGCTCGGCGCCACCGCCGTACTGGCGCTCACCGGCCGGCCGGTGCCGGTCACCCGCGCCCGCGGGCCCGCGATGTTCGGGGACAAGCCCTATGCGGGCTTCGTCACCGTCCATCCCTCCTACCTGCTGCGGCTGCCCGACGAGGCGCGGGGGGAGGCCTATGCGGGGTTCGTCGCGGACCTGCGGCGGGCCTCAATCCTCTCGGAGGATCCGGCGCCCCGCCTCGGCCTGCTCGGCTGACGCGCCGGAGACGTTGCCGGGGAACGTTGCCGGGAAACGTTGCAATGCGGCAACCAACCGCGTGCTGCCGAGTTTGTCGCCAGACCCAACCGGGAAACGAGGACCATGAGGCTGATCGTGTCCGCCCTCGCGGCGGGAGCTTGTCTGGCGGGCGCCGTGGCGCCGGCCATCGCCCGAACCAGCGCCAAGGCGCCGGACCGCTTCGACGGCACCTGGAGCGTCGAGGTCATCACCGAGAGCGGGGCTTGCGACCGGGCCTATCGCTACGGCGTCATCATCCAGAACGGCCAGGCCCGCTATGCCGGCGGCGGCGACTTCACCGTCTCGGGCCGCGTGCAGCCGAGCGGCGCCGTGCGGGCGACGATCAGCCGGGGCGATGCCGCAGCGCAGGTGGTCGGCCGCCTCGGCAGCGAAGGCGCCGGCAACGGCACCTGGACCACATCGGGCTCCACCTCCTGCAAGGGCCGCTGGAACGCCGAGCGCCGCGGCTGACTTGGAATGCGCCGCGGCTGACTTGGAATGTGCCGCGGCTGACCGAGAGGGCGCGCCGCGGCCGAGTGGAGAGATGCTGCGGCTCAGCTTCGCGGCAGCGGCCTGCCCCGTCCGAAAACCTGTTTTTCTCCGGGTTTCGCCCAAGATCCGCCCATGATCGGCACGAGGCTTGCCGGGTGAGTGGCGGTTGATTCGGCCGAGGCCCGGATATGAGAGTTCTGCTGTACGGCGCGATCTGCACCCTGGCGGCGATGGAGATCGCTGCCGCGGCCCATCCGGCCGTGGCGGCTCCGAATCCCCGCGCCGAGCATCGGCGCGCGGTGCTCGGCCCCCTGGAACAGGCCGCGACGGAGTGCTTCGCCGAGACGATCGGCAACAACCCGGCGGCGCTCGCCCATGCCCGGGCCGGGCGCTGGTACGAGGCGGCCGGCGTGATCGGCTTCCTGTGCCGGCCCGAGGTCGATGCGATGACCAAGGCCCGCGACCACCTCGAGGGCCGCGGCGCTGGCGGGCGCTATTTCACCGGCCAATATGCCCGCCATCTCGGCCAGGAACTGGCCCGGCGCCTCGAGCCGCTGCTCACCACCAAGGCCGTCGCCACCGCCGAGCCGAGGGCCGACAGCGAGGCACCGGCGGTGCCGGCCGAGGAGCCGTGAGGACGGCTACCAAGTCGGTAAGCTGGTGCCCGATCCCTTCCGGCGCATCGGTCACGAACGGGCAGTTGTCGCTTCATCGCTGAAGTCCGGGCAGGGCATCCGATCTTCCGTCGCACGTGAGCCGACGATCAGAGACGGTCAGTGCTCGACACTGTCAGAGCCTGTTTGATTTGCTCGACAGTGCTGGTCCCCTCCTTGTCATTCCGGGGCCGCGCAGCGGAGCCCGGAATCCAGACGCGCGGATGGTACAGGATAAAGCGATATGCGCTCCGCCTCTTTCTGAGCAACCTGAGTTTCTGGATTCCGGGCTCCGCTGCGCGGCCCCGGAATGACATGCAGGATGTCAAATCTCTGGCCTCCAATCAAGCAAGCTCCCGGACAGTCGTCGAACACCGGCGCCGACGCTGCGGATGCTCGGCAAAAGTCCGTACAATTGTCGAGAATGCCGAAACGACGTCTTAAGATAAGATTGACAGGCCCGGCCGGCGTTAAGATTGAGGTAGGGGCCATCACGGCTAGCTGATCGGGAACGGATCGCCCGAAAGGATTTCGCCGTGATCGAGACCAGCACCATCGCCGCGGCGCTTCCGCCGGCCGCGATCGAACCCGTCGTCCGGACCAGTCCCGCGCGCCCCCCAGAGTCCGACCCGCCCCTCGACCCGGCGGTGACCCTCGACCTGAGCCCGGACGCCCGGCGGACCATCGCGCGCGACTCCGCCGCGTCGACCGGCGAAACCCCCGAGACCAAGGCCGACCGGGCCCATTACCGGCGCGATCCCGACAGCAAGCAGATCGTGTTCCAGGTCGTCGGCTCGGACGGGTCGGTCGTCGAGCAGCTGCCGTCGGAGGCGGTCTTGCGGGCACGGACCTATGCCCGCGAGGCGGAGGCCGCCCGGTCGGTGGAGATCGGGACCTCGGTGGCGCGGTCGGCCTGAGGGCCGCGATGGCGGCTTCGATCCGCGCCGGATCGGTCCCTATCCGGCGGGCCCCGATCCAGGATGGATGGGTACCGATCCGCGACAGATCGGCCCGATGGCCGAGCATCGCGACCGCCCCATATGGTGTAGCCTCGTGGTCCGAGAGCCGACGCGCCCGGACGACGAGGCGCATTTGGAGCCGGACGCCATGGCGACGACGCCCCCCTCCCTCGACGCCGCGACCTATGCCGACCTCCGTCAGGCGGTCGGCGACCAGGCGATGCCGGTCCTGCTCGGACGCTTCCAGACCCAGTTGCGCGACTGGTCGGTGCGGGGCGAGCCGGCGGCGCTCGCCGCCGCGGCGCACGGGGTGATCGCCTCCTCGGGGCTGATCGGCTTCACCCGGCTGTCGCGGCTCTGCGCCGCGCTCGAGATCGCCTGCCAGGGCGACGATTTCGAGGCGATCCGTGCGCTCTCCGCCGATGTCGCCGCCGAGAAGGCCTTCGCCGAGGCCGAGGTCGCCCGCCTGATCGCGGCGGGCTGACGGATCACGCCACCCGTCGCGTGTCGGTCCAGGTCGCCCCGTCGGCGAGGCGGTAATCGACGCTCTCCGAGAGCCGGCCGGTCGGCACCACCCGGACCGCCTCCGGCCGGGACAGCTCGTCGCAGCGCGCCAGCGCCTCGTCGATGTCGAAGGGAGGGGGCATCTCGCCGCCGAGGCGGCGCCACCACTGCACCGCCTTCTCGCGGGCGAACCCGGTGGCTTCGAGGTCGAGGCGCACAATCATCGCGTCCTCGTCGCCCTCCAGCGCCACCGCCAGCACGTCCGGCCCGCGGTGGCGCGTCTCGCGCCGGAAGCGCCAGCCGGCCACCGGCCACCACCGCGCATGGGCCTCCCGCACCACCGCGACGGTGTCGGCGGAGAGGATTGCGGTCTCGTCGTCCGCCACCGCCTCGTGCGGCATCTCGGCCTCGTCCTCCTCCTCGGGCTCGACCCAGCACCCCTCGCACGTGCTGGCATTGAGCGCGATCAGCGCGCCGCAGCCCGGGCAAGGCTTGGCCCGGGGCGCGCCGGTCTCGCCCAAGAGCCGCGCCCGGGCGACGGCATTGGCCGAGAGCACGTCGAGCGGCCCGTGGCGGCGCACCAAGCCGGCGTAATCGAGGATCAGGGCGTCGGTCTTGCCGGGCGCCCGGCGCAAGGCCCGGCCGACCTGCTGCACGTAGAGGCCGGTGCTCTGGGTCGGGCGCAGCAGCGCGATCAGGTCGACCTCCGGCACGTTGAAGCCGGTCGCGAGCACGCCGACCGAGGTGAGGCAGCGCAGGCGCCCGGCCCGGAAGTCGCGCACGATGCGGTCGCGCTCGCGCTTGCCCGTCTCGCCCGAGATCGCCTCGCAGGAGAATCCTTCCGCCCGGATCGCGTCGCGCACCGCGTCGGCGTGCTTCACCCCGGCGCAGAAGGCGAGCCAGGCCCGGCGCTCGGCGCCGTAGGCGACCATCTCGGCCACCGCCGCCTTGGTGATGACGTCGCGGTTCACCGCCGCCTCCAGCGCGCCGGGCACGTAGTCGCCGGCGCGCAGCGGCACGCCGCTGACGTCGAGGATCGTGGCGGTGGCCTTCGAGACCAGGAGCGCGAGGTAGCCCTCGCGGATCAGGTCGCCGACCTGGGCCTCGTAGACGAGCCGATCGAAGACCCGGCCCTGGCCCTCGTCGAGCCGGCCGCTGTCGAGGCGGTAGGGGGTGGCGGTGAGGCCGACGAGGCGCATGTCGGGCGAGCGCGCCCGCACCGCGTCGAGGAAGCGGCCGTAGCGGGTGTCGGCATCGCGGGGGATCAGGTGGGCCTCGTCGACGATCACCAGGTCGAACCCGCCGGTCGCCTCGACCCGGTTCCACACCGACTGGATGCCGCAGAACAGGATCGGCTTCGTTTCCTCCCGCCGCCCGAGCCCGGCCGAGACGATGCCGGCCGGCGCCTCGGGCCAGAGGGCGAGGAGCTCGGCGTGGTTCTGGGCGATCAGCTCGCGGGTATGCGTGACCACGGCGATGCGGGCACCCGGATCCCGGGCCATCGTCTCCCGCACCAGGGTGGCGATGACGAGGCTCTTGCCGGCCCCGGTCGGCAGCACGATCAGGCCGTTGCGGCCCCCGCGCGCCCAATCGGCCTGGAGCGCGTCGAGGCTCGCGCGCTGGTAGGGACGAAGCAGCATCGCGCCGCCATAGCCGGAGAATGGCGGCGTATCCAGGCTTGACAGCGGGGGGAGGCGGGTGGGCCGATCCTCAGTCTTTCCGGCGAATCAAACGGCCGAACTGCAAACAGGATGGCACGGGATCCCCTCTCCCACACCTTGCAGCGATACCGGGCAAGCCCGGCATCGCCTGGAGAGGGGAGAAGCGCCCTATCTTTGACCAACCGAGTCGAGCGGACGCCGTCTTACTCCGCGGCCTGCAGCCACTCCGTCTCCTGCACCGCCCGCGGCTCCTCGCCCACCACCTCGTCGGTATGGACCTCGAACTTGGCGAGCCAGGCCGGGCCGAAGCTCGTCGAGATCGCCACGTCGGTGGCGTCGCGGCCCCGCGCCATCACGATGCGGCCGATCCGCGGTTTATTGTGGCGCGCGTCGAACGTGTACCAGCGCTCGCCGAGATAGACCTCGAACCAGGCGGAAAAGTCCATCGGATCGGGCACCGCCGGCACGCCGATGTCGCCGAGATAGCCCGTGCAGTAGCGCGCCGGGATGTTCATGCAGCGGCAGAAGGTGACGGCGAGGTGCGCGAAGTCGCGGCACACGCCCTCGCGCTGGTTGAAGCCGTCGAGGGCCGAGCGGGTCGAATCGGCGCGCTGGTAGTCGAAGCGGATGTGGTTGTGGACGTAGTCGACGATGGCCTGGACGCGAGCCCATCCCTCGGGCGTGTGGCCGAACAGCTGCCAGGCGGTGTTCGACAATTTGTCGGTGTCGCAGTAGCGGCTGGCGAGCAGGAAGGGCAGCACGTCGTCGGGCAGGTCCTGCACTGGGTGCTGCACCGCGTCCGGCGCGTAATCGTCGACCTCACCGCTGTCCTGGACCAGGAAATCGGCCGAGAAGGTGATCCGGCCGCCCGGGGCGGTGACGCGGGTGCAGAGGTTGCCGAAGGAATCGACGAACTGGTGAGCGGGGACCGGCGGGTCGATGGTCATGGTGTCGGGCGTGATCAGGTCGCCGGCCCGGTCGGGATGCACGTTGAGCATCAGGACCATCGGGGTCGGGCCGGGCGTGTCGAAGGCGATCGAGTAGCCGGTGCGGATCTTCATCGTGGGTCCACGCAAGTCGAAAAACGTGGTGCATAAAGTCCGAATCCGCGCCGTTGTTCCGAGTTCTCGCCCAGTTCGCCCCGCAGGTTTCGCCTAAATGTTGTGCAAGCGCCACACCTCTGCGCTTGCGTCTGCTTCCCGACTCTCGCCGACCCTCGCGTCAACCGCCCGCGAGAGTCGAGGCGAGGAGCTTCAGGTTCAGGACCACGATCACGGCGGCGATGGTCCAGGACAGGATCTTGAGCCAGGACGGGATGACGAGTGCGCCCATCTTGTTCCTGTCGGAGACGAAGCGGACCAGCGGGATCACCGCGAAGGGCAGCTGCATCGACAGGACGACCTGGCTCAAGACCAGCAACCGGGCGGTGCCCTCGTCGCCGTAGAGCCCGGTGACGATCACCACCGGCACGATGGCGATGCCGCGGGTGATCAGGCGGCGCGCCCAGTCGGGCAGGCGCAGGCGCAGGAACCCCTCCATCACGATCTGGCCGGCGAGCGTCGCGGTGACGGTGGAATTGAGGCCGGAGGCCAGGAGGGCGAGGGCGAACAGGGTCGAGGCGAGGCCGACGCCGAGCAGGGGCGAGAGCAGGGCGTGCGCCTCCTCGATCTCCTGCACGCCGGTATGGCCGGAGCCGTGGAAGACCTTGGCCGCCATGATCAGGATCGCCGCGTTGACGAAGAGCGCGAGCGTCAGCGCGATGGTCGAATCGGCCACCGCGAAGCGCAGGGCGCTGCGCCGGCCGGCCTCGTCGCGCGGATAGGCGCGGGTCTGCACGATCGAGGAGTGCAGGTAGAGATTGTGCGGCATCACCGTGGCGCCGAGGATGCCGATGGCGAGGTAGAGCGCTGCCGGATCGGTGACGATCGTGGTGGACGGTACGAAGCCGCCGAGCACCTCCCGCACGGGCGGCGCCGCCATGGCGATCTGGATCGCGAAGCAGGCGAAGATGATCGTGAGCAGCGCGATCACGAAGGCTTCGAGCGCCCGGAAGCCCCGGCGCATCAGGAGCAGGATCAAGAGGACGTCGAGGCCGGTCAGGATCGCGCCGGCGATGAGCGGCAGGCCGAACAGCAGCTTCAGGGCGATGGCGGTGCCGATCACCTCGGCGAGGTCGCAGGCGATGATCGCCGCCTCGCAGGCGAGCCAGAGGGCGATGCCCACGGGGCGCGAGTAGGCGTCGCGGCAGGCCTGCGCCAGATCGCGGCCGGTGGCGATGCCGAGCCGGGCGGCGAGCGCCTGGAGCACCACCGCCATCAGGTTCGAGAGCAGGATGACGGCGAGCAGGGTGTAGCCGAACTGCGCCCCGCCGGCGATGTCGGTGGCCCAGTTGCCCGGGTCCATGTAGCCCACCGAGACCATGTAGCCGGGGCCGAGGAAGGCGAGCAGCCGCCGCGGCCAGGAGCCGGTGGCCCGTACCGGCACGCTCGCATTCATCGCCCCGAGGCTCGGCTCCGCCGCCTCGGCGCCGGCGCGCCACGCCCATCCGTCCCGCATCCGCCCCATGCTCCGCCAATCCCGCCCCGCGTCGGGCGGCTCATATAGCCACTGCTATATTGATTTGAGAAGGCTGAATTCGAGGGGTCCGATCGCCGCGTCAGGGCCGCCGATCGCGAAAGAAGTCGCGCAGGAGCGCGGCGGCCTCGCTCTCGCGCAGGCCGCCATAGACCTCCGGGGCGTGGTGGCAGGTCGGCTGGTTGAAGAAGCGAGAGCCGTTCTCGACGGCGCCGCCCTTCGGGTCTGCGGCGGCGAAGTAGAGCCGGCGGATGCGCGCGAAGCTGATGGCGCCGGCGCACATCGCGCAGGGTTCCAGCGTGACGTAGAGGTCGCAGCCGGTCAGGCGCTCGTCGTCGAGCGCCGCGCAGGCCGCGCGGATCGCCAGGATCTCGGCGTGCGCGGTCGGGTCGCGGTCGGCCCGGGGGCGGTTGCCGGCGACCGACAGCACGATCCCGTCGCGCACCACGACGGCGCCCACCGGCACCTCGCCCCGGGCCGCCGCCGCGCGCGCCGCGCCGAAGGCGAGCCCGAGCGGATCCGGACGCGGGGCCCCGCTCCCGATCGAGGCCCCCCTTGCAAATTCGCGCATCGGTTCCACTCGCGTCGCCCCACCCCGTCTGGTATCAGGCGCGCATGAACGACATCAACGACGACGAGACCGGGGCGCCGCAGCGGCGTCGCGGACGGGACGAGGCATCCGCGGGCTCCCCGGAGGGGCAGGCTTCCAACAAGCGTGGGACGGCCAAGGATGCGGCCCAGGGGGCTGCCAGGGCCGCGGCGCCGGCCGAGCCGGAGCCGGAGCGCATCGCCAAGGCGATCGCCCGGGCGGGCGTGGCCTCGCGCCGCGACGCCGAGGCGATGATCGCCGAGGGCCGCGTGACGCTGAACGGCGTGCGCCTCGACTCGCCGGCCGTGAACGTGACACCCAGCGACCGCATCACCGTCGACGGCGAGCCGCTGCCGACCCGCGAGCGCACCCGGCTGTGGCTGTTCCACAAGCCCCGCGGCGTCGTCACCACAGCCCGTGACCCCGAGGGGCGCCAGACGGTGTTCGACGCGCTGCCCGAGGACATGCCCCGGGTGGTGGCCATCGGCCGGCTCGACATCAACACCGAGGGGCTGCTGCTTCTCACCAACGACGGCGGGCTCGCCAAGGTCATCGCCCATCCGGAGACCGGCTGGCTGCGCCGCTACCGCGTGCGCGCCTTCGGCGACGTCGACCAGGCGATGCTGGACGGCCTGCGCAAGGGCGTGACCATCGACGGGATGGAGTACGGCCCGGTCGAGGCGACGATCGACCGGGCGCAGGGCGACAACGTCTGGCTGACGCTCGGCCTGCGCGAGGGCAAGAACCGCGAGGTCAAGCGCATCCTCGAGCATCTCGGCCTGTCGGTGAACCGGCTGATCCGGCTCTCCTTCGGGCCGTTCCAGCTCGGCGAGCTCGAGGTCGGGCTGGTGGAGGAGATCCGCACCCGGGTGCTGAAGGACCAGCTCGGCACCTCGCTCGCCGAGCAGGCCGGCGTCGACTTCACGAGCCCGGTGCGCGAGCCGATCGCGCCGTTCGGCTCGCCGAAGGCCGCCGCCCGAGCAGCGCAGGAGGGCGCCTCCCGCGGCCGCGACCCGGCCCGGCCGCAATTCGGCAAGCCGCCGGCTGCGCCGGCCAGCCGCCGGGCGCCGGTGCGGACAGTCTGGCGCGACCAGGAGGCCGAGGCCGCCGGCGACCTGCCGAATCGCGGCCGGGTGCACCGGCGCGGCGACAGCCCGCAGGAGATCCGCGCCGCCACCGCGGACGCGCCGCGCAAGCGCGTCGGCGCCATCGCGTCCGGCGACCGCCGGGTGCTGGTCGAGCGCCTGGTGGCCCAGCCGCAGGAGGAGGCAGCGCCGCACCGCCGGACCAAGTTCCGCGGCGACCGGGACGACGCCCCCGGCCGGGGTCCGGGCGGCGACGACCGTCCGATGCGCCGCGACCGCGACGGCGGTTTCGCGCGGGGCGGCGCCAAGGCCGGCCTCGCCGACGACGGCGGCCGCGGGCGCGGCTTCGGCCGGTCCGGCGGACAGCCGGAGGGCGCCGAGGGCCGCGGCTTCGGAGGCAAGAGCTTCGGGGGCAAGAGCTTCGCGAGCCGCGGCGGCGAAGGCCGGTCGTTCGAGGGCCGCTCCGGCGGCGAGGGCCGCGGCCCCGGTGGCGGCGGTCGCTCGTTCGAGGGGCGTTCGGGCGAAGGTCGTTCGGGCGGTGAAGGCCGGTCGTTCGGCGGCGGGAACCGCGGCTTTGTCGGCAAGGGCGAGGGCCGTCCCGGCGGTGGTGGCCGGTCCTTCGAGGGTCGGGCGGGCAGCGGCGAAGGCCGCGGCTTCGGCGGTGGCGGCCGCTCGTTCGAGGGTCGTGCCGGTGGCGAGGGCCGCGGCCCCGGCGGCGGCGGGCGCTCGTTCGAAGGGCGTTCCGGCGGCGAGGGGCGTTCCTTCGGCGGAAAGCCCAGCGGCGGCAAATCCTTCGGGGCCAAGCCCGGTGGGGCCAAGTCGTTCGGGGCTAAGCCCGGAGCCGGCAAGTCGTTCGGGGCCAAGTCCTTTGGCGGCAAGGGCGAGGGTCGTCCCGGTGGCGGCGGCCGCCCGGGCGGTAAGCCGTTCGGGGCGAAGCCCGGCGGCGGCTTCCGCTCCGGCGGCGCCGGCGGTGGCGGAAAGCCCGGCGGGCGCGGTGCGCGTCCCGGCGGCGGCCGGCCGCCGCGCGGCTGAGCCTGACCGATGCGGATCGTCGGAGGAGACCTGCGCGGCCGCGGCCTCGCCGGGCCGCGCAGCGACGCGATCCGGCCGACCTCGGACCGCTTGCGCGAGGCTTTGTTCAACGTGCTCGCCCACGCCTACGACGATCCGGTCCCGGGCGCCCGCGTCCTCGACCTGTTCGCCGGGACCGGGGCGCTCGCCTGCGAGGCGATCTCCCGCGGCGCGGCCTTCGCGCTCCTCGTCGATGACGGGGCGGAGGCCCGCGGCGTGATCCGCCACAACCTCGACACCCTCGGGCTCGGCGGCAGGACGCGGCTGTTCCGCCGCGACGCCACGCGCCTCGGCGCGGCCCCGCCCGGCGAGCCGTTCGGCCTCGTCTTCTGCGACCCGCCCTACGGCCGCGACCTCGCCCCGATCGCCTTGAGCGCGGCCCGGGAGGGCGGTTGGCTCGCCGACAATACCCTCGCGGTGGTGGAGGAGGCGGCCTCCGCCGCCCTCGTCGCCCCGGAGGGCTTTTCGGAGCTGGAGCGGCGGACCTACGGCGACACCCAGGTGGCGTTCTGGCGCCTCATATGAAATCCGACCGATTGCTTCAGGCGACCCTGTCGGATCGCTTTCGCAATGCGGATTTCGGCTTCGCTCAAGCGCCGCGCGGGCTGGTGACACGAATCCCGGAAGGCTCCTTCCGGAATTCGTGTCACGGCTTGATCATCTCGTCGAGGGCGCCGGCGAAGCTGCCGGCGGCGACCCCGACGCCGCTCGCCGAGCGGTAGGCGCTCCCGACGCGGGTTCCCCCGGTCACCGCGGTGTGGATCCCGACCAGGGCCGCGCCGCCATCCGCGTCGAGCAGCAGCACCGGCGCGCCGGATTCCCCCGACATCGACTCGCACAGGTCGCTTAGCAGGCCGGCGGCCGGCGCGTCGATCCGGGCCGCGCAGCCGCGATGGATCACCGGCAGGAAGGGCCGGTCGGCGGCGTAGCCGGCGAGCGCCACCACTGCGCCGGGCTGGCTTCCCGGCAGGTCGGCATTCGGCAGCACCCGCCACGGCACCGGCTTCACGCCGAGGGGTTGGCGCAGGGTGAGGATCACCCAGTCCCGCCCGATCATCTCCGGGGCGATCGAGCCGCGTGCCGGCCGCGCCGCCGCCCGCAGGTCGATGCCGGGCGCGAGGCGGAACGCCTCGACCTCGGCCGTACCGGTATTCAGGTCGCGGGCCTGGCCGGCGACGAAGTGGATCTGGTGCGGCTTGACCCAGCCGTCGAGCCGCACGTCGAACAGGCAATGGGCGGCGGTCAGCACGTGGCGCGGACCGACGAGGGTGCCGGTGCAGTGGCTGCGATGGGCCGGCCCCTGCACCACGTTCACCCGCCCGATCGCCGTGAACGGCCAGGCCGTCGGCTCCATCGGCACGCGCTTGTCCGGGGACGCCGCGGGCGTCTGCGCGGCGGCCGGGGCGGCGCATCCGAGCGCCAGGGCGAGGGCCGACCGCACCGCTCGGCGTCGGCGCGCCGGCATGATCGGTGATTTCCGTTGCGTCATCGATTCCGCGCGCTCCGCACCGGTTCGAGGTCAGTGTTCGCGCGTCGATATCGAAGACAAGGGCCAGAGATGACAAGGTGTAGAGCCGCCGCCCGGCCCGGGCCGGCCCCCGCGCGGCCCCCGCCTCATCCGATCGGGGAGGGGACGGCGCGGCGCGATCATAAATTGTTCATCTTTGGCTGAAAGCCCGGAACTGTCAGGCTGCCGCCGAGGTTAATCCGCCGGGTACCAGTACAGATTTCTCAAGTCCGCCGTCACACTCACTGGAGGGGCTCGATGCCGCTGCACCAGAACATGCCGGCTGCCCGGCTGCGCGCCCTGCTCCTGGCGATGACGTCGGGATGCCTGCTGATCGCCTCGAGCGCCGGCGCCAAGGCCGAGAATGACGGCCTGGATTTCCTCCGTCAGATCTTCGGGGGGCCGTCCTCCTCCGCTCCGGCGCCGGTGGCGCAGCCCTACGCGGTCCAGCCCTACGACGCGCCGATCCGCCAGCGGGCGAGCCGGCGCAACCGTCTCGCGGTCCAGGCCAAGGCGTTGCGCGGCCGCACCCGCTACGTCGCCCTGCCGAAGGCCGAGGTGAAGCCGCAGAAAGAGGTGAAGCCGCTGCAGATCGCGGTGTCGCCGCTAAAGTCGCTCGACGCCCGCACCGCGCTCCTGCGCGACCCGACCCTGCGCCCGGGCGACATCGTCATCATGCCCGAGGGACCGCGGGTGTTCCACGGCGATCCCGATTCCGACAAGCACAAGATGAGCGACTTCCAGGACGTGAACCGTCCCGGTGTGGTGGCGGCCAAGACCCGCAAGGAGCTTCTGGCGATGACGGCGCCGATCGGCGCGCTGCCGGCCGACGCCGCCCGCCGGATGATGGCGCAGTACCAGAAGGCTTCCGCCCCGGCGGTGTCGACGCCGCGCGTCGAGGCGGCGCTCGCCCGGGTGGTCTACCCGGCGCGCTGACTTCCTCAGGCCCGCGCTCGCGGGGCCTGCGGCAACGAGGGTGTGACTCGGCGCGCGCGGCGCGGGGCGGAAGCCCGCCCCGCTTGCTAGGATGCGGCGGGCCGCAGGCAGGCGGCCTCCCGCGTCGAGTTGTGTCCGCATGTCGATTCCGAGCAGGGTTCCGAGCCGTCCGGCCAGGGTCCCGAACCGTCCGGGCAGGGTCCCGAACCGCGCGCCCTCCTCCGGCGAGATCCTGCGGCTCCCTCACCTCCTTCGCTCCCTGGCTCTGGCGGCTCTGCTGGCGGCCGGGGCGTTCGCCGCGCCGGCGCATGCCGCCGAGGGCGCGGTGCTGGTGGCGCAGTGCAAGAGCCTGTTGCGCGGGGCCAAGGTGCGGGGAGGCGAGGTCGAGTTCCGCCAGGATCCGGAGACGGTCGGCTGCTGGGCCTTCATGGGCGCCGTGCAGGACCTCGCCGGCGTCGCCGACGCCGCCAACCAGCCGCCGATCCTCGGCGCCTGCCTGCCGCCGGACGGCAACCGGCTGCAGCTCGTCCGGGCGGTGGTGGCCTACGGCGCCTCCCATCCGCCGGCCCTGCGCGAGAATGCCGGCGTCCTGGCGCTGCTCGCCCTGCGCGACGCGTTCCCGTGCCGGAAAGACTAGGATCGTCCCGCGTTCCTTGCCCGGCGGCGGTTTCGCACCCGCGCGCAGGATTCCATCGTCGCCGGGTGCGATCAGCCGGTGACGATCGATCCGGCGGCATTGCTCTCGGCACCAAAAGGTTCCCGGCGATATTTGCTGCGGCCCCGCTTGCTCCCGCCGATGCGCTTCATACTCTTATCGAGTAGGCGGGACGAGGCGGGTCCGATGGCCGGTCTCCTCTCCCGCGACCCGCTCGATCGGAGGATGAACATGGCCAACGCCGACAGGCACAACATGGGTCCCGGGGCGCAGGGCAAGGGCTCCGGCACCGGCGCCATGACCGAGCTGCCCGAGGGCATCCTCGAGGAGAACATGGTGCTGAGCAACCGCGACAAGGCCCAGCACGGGGCGGCGCGCGGCCTCGACAGCAAGCACGTGCAGACCGAGCAGTACCACGACCACGCGTCCAACCGGCGCAACTTCGACCAGACGATGCCCGACGGGGGAGAGCAGAACACCAGCGGCCTGGAAGCCCCGATGACGACGGTGTCGGGCGACGACAGCGCGCTGGCGCCGCGTCAGCAGAAGTAGGGCGGCGAAGGCGTCCGCGTCCGAGGAGCCCTCGTTCCCAAAAGGGGCGGGGGCTTCTTCGTGAGCCGACGAAGGCCCCCATCCCATCCACGACCTCAGATGAGGATGTGAGTGGGATAAGACCCAACAGGTTTTGACATCTTCCACGTCATTCCGGGGCCGCAAGGCGAGCCCGGAAAGACCTGGAGGATCGACAGATCCCTAGGAAATTTACTCTACCGGCCTCGCCCGGCCGGCGATCAGGGATTGCCGCGCAAGCCGCTCGCCAGCTCGCGATTGATGTTGATCAGGGCGGTCAGCTTGTCGGCGCTGGGGTCGATCATCGCGTCGAGGGTGCGCGTGAACACGAAGGCGCCGAGCCGGGCCATCGCGGATTTCAGCTCCTCCGGCAGCGGTGCGTCCGGCTCCGTCGCGGCGGAGGAGAGCAGCGTCCAGACCTTGCGGTTGAAGCCGAGCGCGTCGTTCAGCGTCGTCTGCTGGACGTCCCAATTGTCCTGGATCGCCTGCAGGCGGGCCGCCGCCTTGATCAGGACCGCGGCCTCTGCCTCGCGGGGTGTCAGCGCCACCTGGGCCGTTCGCGCGTAGGCGTTCGCCGCGTAGCTCATCGTCTGCCTCTCCGGCTGGCCGCTGAAGCGGGCCCGGAGGCAGGTCTGCCATCGATTTGTTAAGCTAGGGTTGTGAAAGAAGGCCGACGTTGCGGCACCCGGAATGCTCCACAGGCCGGTGATTCGCCCTCAAACCGCTACGATGTCGGCGCAAGGACCGGCCGCTATGCTGAATTTCCTCCTCGGCGCCGTCGCGGGCGCATTGATGGCCGCCGTCGCGACGGTGGCGGCCCTGCGCAATCCGGAGACTCAGGTGAGGATGGGCCTCGTGCGGGCCGAGCCGGTGACGATCCAGACGCGGCGTCCGGATCCCGTCTGCCCGCCGCCGCCGGTGCAGACCCATGTCCAGGCCGGGAGCCCGCAGGTCGGGCAGCCGGACATGCTGTTCGCCCGGCGCCGGTTCTGGTCGGTGGCGCCGTGAGGGCGGCGCCGCGGCGATCGACCGTCGGTAGATGAGCGCCTTCGAGACAGGCCTCTCGGCCTGCTTCAGACGCTGCTGAGCAGCAGCATCACCACCGTCGTGGCCGCGGTCGAACCGAGGAAGCCGCAGAGCGCCGCGGTGAAGGAGTGGGCACCGGCGGTCGGGGCGGAGAGGCGGGACTCGGACGAGGTCTGGCTGGCGCTGGTCATGGCGAGGATTCCGATCCGGCGCGCCGACATCGCGGCAGCGCCCGGTGAGAGTGATGGGTTAATCGCGGGTGAAAAGGTGTGCGCTACGGCACGCGCTCAATCGCAGCGGAAGAACCGCTTCTCCTGGCGCACCGAGCGCAGCGCGCTCTTGAGGTCGACCGAGGCGACGCCGAGGCCGCACTCGTCGAGACGGTCGCGGGCGTCCTCGTAGCGGTCCTCGGCGTCGCCGAGGTTGTCGCAGACCCGGTCGCGGTCGCCGATGCGGGCATCCTGCCGGGCCTGGAACCGCAGGGCACCGGCCTCGTCGATCTTGCGCTGGGCACCGATGCAGGCCGGCTGGGCCAGCGCCGGGCCGGCGAGCAGAAGGAAGGCGGCGGCGAGCGGCCAGCCGAGCGGGAGACGACGCGGTATGGTCATCGCTGAACTCACGAACGATATGGGATCCGCAGCTGCGGCAATCTGCCTCAACGGTGAGGTGTGATGCCAAGCTTGCTTTACTGTGACCGAGGAACGTCGAGGGCGCCCGAGGGGTTCCGCGCAAAACTGCTCAGATGGGCTGCACGGGGTCCGCCAAGGGGTCCGCCAAGGGGCCCGCCAAGCCGGGGATGGCGAGGCCGGGATGCGCCGCGTCAGGTCGTCGTGGACCGCCGCCGCGTCGCGCGGATCGTCTCCAGCGTCACCGGCCGGAACTCCCAGGCATCGACGCCTACGTCGTATTGCCGGGTCGCGGGTTTCAGCTTGCCGTGCGAGTGGCCGTGCAGGTTCACGACGCCCCGGCCCATCCGGTTCCAGGTCCGGAAGGCATAGTGGCACAGGACGAGGTGCTGCTCGTCGACGTCGATCTCGGCGTAATGCGCGGTGCTGAGCCACCCGCGCGCGGCGAGCGTCGACGGGCCGTCGTTGTTGCCGACGATGAGGTGCTTCCGCCCGTTGAGGCCTGAGAGCAGGGCCTGGACCCGCTCCGGCGGCGGACCCAGCGCGAAGTCGCCGAGATGCCACACCGTGTCGTCCGGCTCCACCACGGCGTTCCAGTTCTCGACCAGAGCGGCGTCGTGGGTCGCGAGATCGGGAAAGGGCCGCCGGTCGATGCGCAGCACCCGCGGGTCGCCGAAATGGGTGTCGCTGGTGAAGTAGGTCGTCATTGGAGCGGATCATCGTGCGGGGTTGCCCTCCGCAAAGCGCGGCGGGCGGCGGGGTTCCGGCTCGGCCTGCCCGTTGCACAGCACCGTGTCCCGCGTATCGTGCCCGTGTCCTGCCCGGCCATGGGCTTTCGAATCCTTCCCACTTCCGAGGCGGTGAGCTTGCGCAGCGCGATCGTTCTGGGCGCCGGCATGGTCGGCATCGGCACCGCCCTCCACCTGCAGCAGCGCGGCTGGTCGGTCGCCCTCGTCGATCGCGGGGAGCCGGGGCGGGAGACCAGTTTCGGCAATGCCGGGATCATCCAGAGCGAGGCGGTCGAGCCCTACGCCATGCCGCGCGATCTGGCGACGCTGTGGGCGATCGCCACCGGCCGCAGCAACGACGTCCATTACGAGATCCGTTCCCTCCACCGGCATGCCGGGCCGCTCCTGCGCTACTGGTGGCATTCGAGCCCCCGCCGCCACGCCGCCGCCGCACGGGCCTATGCGAGCCTCATCGCGCATGCCGTCCCCGAGCACGCGGCGCTGATCGAGGCGGCGGGCGCCGCCGACCTCGTCCGTCGGGGCGGCTTTCGCATGCTCCTGCGCGAGCGCCGCGCGATGGACGAGGCCGTGGCGGAGGCCGAGCGCCTGCGGGCGTGCTACGGCATCCGCGCCCGGGCGCTGTCGCCGGCCGAGCTCGCCGCGGCCGAGCCGGCCTTGAAACAGACGGGGGCGGGGGCGATCCACTGGGAGGATCCGTGGTCGGTCCGGGATCCGGGCGCGCTCGTCTCGGCCTACGCCGCCCTGTTCGCCCGGCGCGGCGGGACGGTGCTCAAGGCCGAGGCGGACGGCCTCGCGCCGGCCGGGCGGGGCTGGAGCGTGCGGACGTCGGACGGCCTGCACGAGGCCGAGGCCGCCGTGGTGGCGCTCGGGCCGTGGTCGCCCGATCTCCTGCGCCGTTTCGGCTACCGGATCGGCGATGGTGCGCAAGCGCGGCTACCACCGCCACTGGCGCCCCGCCCGCACCCTGGAGCTGCCGCTCCTCGACGCGCAGAACGGCTACGTCCTCGCCCCGATGGCGGCGGGCCTGCGCCTCACCACCGGGGCCGAGCTGGCGGGACCGGAGGCCGCGACCGGCCCTGTCCAGCTCGCCCGGGCCGAGGCCGAAGCGGGCGGCCTCCTCGATCTCGGCGCGCCGCGCGAGAACGCGCCCTGGTCGGGCATCCGCCCCTGCCTGCCCGACATGCTGCCCGTCATCGGTGCGGCGCCGCGCCACCCGGGCCTGTGGTTCCATTTCGGCCACGGCCACCAGGGCTTCACCCTCGGCCCGGCTTCGGGCCGCCTCCTGGCCGAGGCGATGTCGGGCGAGACGCCGATGGTGGAGGCGGCGGCGTTCAGGCCGGGGCGTCGCTGAGGCGGCCGTCATCCTCGCCGTCCGGGCCCGGCAGGATCGGCGCGGCGCCGAACGGGCGGTTGACGATCGCCAGCACCTCGCCCGCCGCGAAGATGCGGTTGCGGGCGTAACCGGTCCGCTCCGACAGGATCCCGGCCGCCACGAGTTGGTCGACGGCCTGGCCGGCCTGCGGAACCGTGACGGCGAGGAGGGAGGCCAGTCGCCTCACCGTCAGGACCGGGTAATGCGGCAGCAGGTCGAGCGTCCGGAGCGAGGCCGATCCGTGCCGGAAGCGCCGCCGTGCCGCCCAGTCGTTGCGCAAGCCGGCGAGAGCCTGTCGCGTGACCATCAGCTCGTCGACGCTCGCCGCGACCGCATCCGAGACGAAGCCGATCATGGCCGCCCAGTCGAGGCGCTGCTGGGCGCCCTTGAGCGCCGCGTAATACGCCTCTTTGTGCGCGTCGATGTAGGGCGAGAGATAGAGCGGAACCTCGCCCTCGGCCGCCATCATGAGCGGGAGCAGCAGGCGGCCGACGCGGCCGTTGCCGTCCCGAAACGGATGCACCGCCTCGAAATGCGCGTGCGCAACCGCCATCCGCACGACGAGGTTCTGCGTCATCGCCTGGAGAATATCTTTCCTGCCCTCGTTCCTGAGATAGTCCACCGTCTCGGCGAGGCAGCCGGCGATCCGGTCGGGTGGAGGCGGATTCCAGGTCGAATAGGCGATATTGCCCGTGCCGCCGATCCACACGACGCTGCGGCGCCACTCGCCGGGGACGTCCGCGAAGTCGGGATCGGAGCGCATGACTTCGGCATGGAGGCGCCGGATCAGGTCGAGGTCGAAGATGGCGGGGCCGTGCTCCCTGGCCTGCGGCAGGAGACGGTCGAGTGACAGGGCGTAGTCGCGCACCTGCCGGACCTCCCCGCGCTGCATCGCGTCGGGTTCGCCCGCGTCATCGACGGCGAGCAGCTCGTCGAGCGTGCTGTGGGTGCCCTCGATGGCCGAGGAACTGACCGCCTCGCGACGCGTGAGGACGCGGCTGATGAGGTACGGATCGGCCATCTCCTGCGCGATCGTCCGCACCTGCGCGAGCGCCGCGCTCGCCGCCACGAGCCGATCGAGGATGCCGGGACACGAGACATCCTCCGGCGGCGGGGCTGGAACGACGCCGTAGTGATTGTCGTACGGGGCCGGCAGGCGGACCAGACGCTCGCGGACGGCATGGGCGAGGTGCTGACGGTTCATCGGAGAAAAGCCACGGAGGGCACCAGTTCACGATCCATAATATGGTTTTTTACCGAAAAGCCTACCAAGCTTGGTCCGATCGGCGTCGTACGAAGGCTTTTGGGCGGCAAGGCCGGGCCTCCGGCCGTAATCCCCGCCCGGAACCGGCAGCGCCCGGACTGGACAGGACGCGGCTGTCGTCGTTTCCTGGCATCCGAAAAAACCAGCGGGGGGATGTCATGCGCAGGGCCACGATCCAGGGGGCGGCGATTCTCGGCCTGCTGCTGCCCACGGCTGCGGCGGCGCAGACCGCCACGAACCTCGTCGCCCTCCAGGGGCTCGCCCCGGTGAGCGCCCTGCAACGGACGCCGGAGGGGAAGGCGGCCCTCACCGCCAACCTGCAGGTGACCGGCGCCATCCAGTTCGGCAGCCACCCGCAGCCGCATCTCCTGCCGCTCGATCAGCAGCGCCAGCTCGCGCTCCGCGACTGCTTCATCACCGACGGCAACGCGACCGAGCTCGCCGACGGGCTCGGCAGCCGGCTCGGGGCGATCTACCAGGACAAGGCGCGCTACGCCGACTACAAGACGTTCAGCAACGTGACGCAATCGGTTGCCGACCTGCTCGGCTACACGAACAACATCACGAAATCGGATTCGAATTCCGGAAAATACTTCTTCGCCAACGGCACGACCGACGGCAAGAAGGCCGTCTCGGAGGCGGCCGCCGGCATCTTCGCAGGAAGGGGCGGCGTGCCGGACGTGTTCGGCAAGGCCTATGACCGCCCGGCCGGCAGCACGGGGGCGGACGCCTACGGCAATTCCCGGCCGTTCCAGACCCTGCCGCAGCTCTACGCCTATCGCGGCGACGACTATTTCACGCGCACCTCGCACAGCCTCGACTGGCTGCACGGGCCGAGCCAGAACCTGACCGACAGCCCGTCCTATCCGAGCGGCCACACCACCTACGGCTACACCGAGTCGCTCGTCCTCGCGCTGCTGGTGCCCGAGCGCTACCAGCAGATGATCGTGCGGGCGGCCGAGTACGGCAACAACCGCATCGTCGTCGGCGCGCATTACGCCATGGACGTGCTCGGCGGGCGCGCGGTGGCCCTGCACGCGGTGGCCCACCTGCTCGCCAACGATCCGGCCTATGTCGGCCAGATCCGCAAGAACCCGGCGGTCCCCGTCGAGATGAGCCCGCAGGCCAAGGATACGGTCGCGATCACCGATTACCGCGCGGCTCTGGAGGCGGCGCGCAACGATCTCGCGTCCGTGCTGAAGGATGCGTGCGGCGACGCGGTGGCGGTGTGTGCTGCCACCGATACCGGTCGGTTCAAGGATGCGGCGGCGAACGAGGCCTTCTACAACACCACGCAGACCTACGGCCTGCCGGTGGTCCACGCGAAGACGGCGAACACCGTCGAGGACGTGGGCAAGCTCGCGCCGGAGGCCGGCCACCTGCTGACCGCGGCCTTCCCCTCCTTGAGCCTCGCGGAGGCGAACGCGATCCTGACCGAGACGCAGGGGCCGGGCGGCGGCTTCCTCGACGACGGCTCGGCCTTCGGGGTCTATTCGCGCCTGAACCTCTACGCCGCCGCCGGCAAGGCGGCGTCGCTCGCCGCGTCGAAGCGCCCGCAGCAGCAGACGACCCGCTGACCTCCTCATCCTCGACCTGCGCAGCGGAGCCCGCGATGCCCAGCCTCCTCGACCCGATCCGCCTCGGCGCGCTCCCCGCGCGCAACCGGGTGCTCATGGCGCCGCTCACCCGGGCGCGCTCCACCCGCGACCACGTGCCGACCGCGATGATGGTCGATTACTACGCCCAGCGCGCCTCGGCCGGCCTCATCATCTCCGAGGCGACCGGGATCAGCGCGCAAGGCCTCGGCTGGCCCTACGCGCCCGGGATCTGGACTTCCGAGCAGGTCGAGGCGTGGCGGCCGGTCACCGCCGCCGTGCATGCGGGCGGCGGCCTGATCGCGTGCCAGCTCTGGCACATGGGGCGGGTGGTCCATCCGAGCCTGCCCGGGCGCGGCCAGCCGGTCTCGTCCTCGGCGACAACGATGCCGGGCCTGGCGCGCACCTACGAGGGCAAGGCGCCCCATGTCGAGGCGCGCGCGATGACCGAGGACGACATCCGGGCCGTCCTCGACGATTACCGCAAGGCGGCCCGCAACGCCCTGGAGGCCGGCTTCGACGGCGTGCAGATCCACGCCGCGAACGGCTACCTAATCGACCAGTTCCTGCGCGACAACGCCAATTTCCGCACCGACCGCTATGGCGGTTCGATCGAGAACCGGATCCGGCTCCTGCGCGAGGTCGTGGCGGCGGTGGCCGAGATCGTCGGCCCCGAGCGCACCGGCGTGCGCCTGTCGCCCAACGAGGAGCGCCAGGGGGTGAACGACAGCAACCCCGAGCCGCTGTTCGAGGCGGCGTCGGCGGCGCTCTCCGAGATCGGCATCGCCTTCCTGGAGGTGCGCGAGCCCGGTTACGACGGCACCAACGGCAAGGCCGAGCGCCCGCCGGTGGCGCCGCGGATGCGGGCGGCGTTCCGGGGCGCCTTCGTGCTCAACTCGGACTATGACGGCGCCCGCGGCCAAGCCGCCCTCGATGCCGGCGCCGCCGACGCGATCGCGTTCGGCCGCCCCTTCATCGCCAATCCCGACCTGCCCCGGCGGATCGCCGAGGGGCTGCCGCTGTCGGCCGACGATACCGAGACCTGGTACACCGGCGGGGCCAAGGGCTACGTGGATTATCCGCCGGCGGCGTGAGGGCGGCAGACCGCTGGTCTAAGGCTGCCCGGTGAACAATGAGGCGCGATCTCTCCTCTCACCGCCAGCAAGGCTGTCCGGTGAAACGAAAGAGCGCAGGTTTGTCCCCTCCCCCTCTGCGGGGGAGGGTGGCCCCCCGAGGGGGCCGGGAGAGGGGGCGACGCTTCCGGAGAAGTCGCGCGCTTCATGACGCGCGCCAGCTAGATCAGCGTCGCGCTGCCCCTCTCCCGGCTCGCTCCGCTCGCCACCCTCCCCCGCAGAGGGGGGAGGGAAAAGCATGCGCCATTTCTTTCACCCGGACAGCCCTGCGCGGGCGGCTCGGCAAGCTCGTAGGGCGAGGGTGAGGGGGTGTTTCCGGAGGAGTCTCACTCGTCGGCCTGCGCAATGTCGCGTCGTACCGCACGTCGTCAATGGCACTTTCCGCCGGACCCGCGCCGTCCCGAAGGATAGCGCCCGCACCGACCACCGCGACATCAGCCCGAATCGACGTCATCGCCTGCATCGAAGACCCGCAACATTGCCGAAAACACAGGCAATGCTGCGCCGCAGCAAGCGCGTGGGACGGGTCTGTTCGCCTGTGTCGTCTTCCTGCCAGAAAGTGTCGCCCCCGGGCAAGACGCGACCCTTGGGGCAGATAGCTTTTCATCAGTATCCATCAAGACTGCACGGCCGACGCGTCGCGGGTGGCTCGCCGAATGGTCCCGTTCCGGAAAAGGTGTGGGCACATGCGCAACATGACCTTGACGGGCATCAGCAAGATCTTCGGCCGG
The DNA here is from genome assembly GCF_900116815.1 of Methylobacterium sp. 174MFSha1.1. Classification (NCBI taxonomy): domain Bacteria; kingdom Pseudomonadati; phylum Pseudomonadota; class Alphaproteobacteria; order Hyphomicrobiales; family Methylobacteriaceae; genus Methylobacterium; species Methylobacterium sp. 174MFSha1.1. The sequence goes on from NZ_FPCB01000055.1 coordinate 26,678, forward strand.
AATCACGCGGCGGCCCTCGATCAGATCGCGCAGGGCAAGCGCAAGGCCGAGATCGCCGCCTCCTGCGGGGCGGTCGTCGGCTTGCGCGACATCTCGTTCGACGTCCGCGAGGGCGAGATCCTGATCCTGATGGGCCTGTCGGGCTCCGGGAAGTCGACGCTCCTGCGCTGCATGAACCGGCTCGTCGAGCCGAGCTGCGGGCGGATCCGCGTCGGCGACGTCGACGTGACCGGGCTCGGGTGCAAGGACCTGCTGGCCTTCCGCCAGCAGACCTTCGGCATGGTGTTCCAGCACTTCGCCCTGCTGCCGAACCGCACGATCCTGTCGAATGTCGGCTTCGGGCTCGAGATCAAGAACGTGCCGGCGCAAGCGCGGAACGCCCGCGCCATGGAGGCGATCGGCCTCGTGGGCCTCGGCGGGTGGGAGCACAAATATCCGCATGAACTCTCCGGCGGCATGCAGCAGCGGGCCGGACTCGCCCGGGCGCTCGCGGCCGATGCCGAGATCCTGCTGATGGACGAGGCGTTCAGCGCCCTCGACCCGCTGATCCGCCGCGACATGCAGGCGGAGCTGCGCGAGTTGCAGGCCAAGCTCGGCAAGACCGTGGTGTTCGTCTCGCACGACCTCGACGAGGCGGTAGCGCTCGGCGGCCGCATCGTCCTGATGAAGGACGGCGAGGTGGTGCAGATCGGTTCACCCGAGGAGATCGTGGCCCGGCCGGCCACCGACTACGTCGAGCGCTTCGTCGCGCATATCGACCTCTCGGCGGTGATGCGGGTCGAGCACGTCGCCGACCGCGCGGCGATCCTGCCCCACTGCCGGACGGTCGCGCAGGTGCGGGCGCTGGGGACCTCGCCCGAGGCGTGGTTCGTCGCCGGTCCCGACGGGCGTCTCGCCGGGCGCTTGGCGCGGGATCGCCTCGCCGCGGCCGGAGCCGACGAGCCGGTCGCCGCCCTCCTCGACCGCGAGGCCGGCGCCATCGCGGAGGGCACCCGCCTCGACGCGGCCCTCGCCCGGGTCGCCGCCGACGGCGCCCTCGCGGTCGTCGCCGAGGACGGGCGCCTGATCGGCGCGCTCACCCCCCGGGACGTCGTGCGGGCGCTCGCGTCGCGCGCGACAGCCCAGATCCCGCAACAGGACACGCATCACGGCAGCCCCGCGATGCAGCCTCAGCCGGCAGGAGCGGAAAGATGGAGTGGAGCGTCCCCAAATTTCCCCTCGACACGCTCAGCGACGACGGTCTCGACTGGCTCACCGAGCATGGCAGCTGGCTGACCCGCGCCGTCAGCCGCACGGTCTCGGACGGGATCGACGCGCTGACGGGCGCCCTCGTCGCGGTCCCGCCCTGGGCGGCGATCGCGGCGGCCTCGCTCGTGACGTGGAAGATCGGCGGCCGCCGGGTCGGCCTGCTGACGCTCGCCGGGCTCCTGTTCCTGTGGAACCTGCGCCTGTGGCAGGCGACGGTCGAGACCCTGGTCCTCGTCGTCCTGGCGACGGTCGCGGCGCTCGCCATCGGCATCCCGGTCGGGATCGCCTGCGCCCTCAGCCGGCGGGCCTGGCAGGCGGTGTCGCCGGTGCTCGACATGATGCAGACGCTGCCGAGCTTCGTCTACCTGATCCCGGCCCTGCCGTTCTTCGGGCTCGGCGCGGTCTCGGCCTGCTTTGCCACCATCGTGTTCTCGGTGCCGCCGGTGATCCGCCTGACCGCGCTCGGCATCCGCAGCGTGCCGGCCGAGCTGGTCGAGGCCTGCGACGCCTTCGGCGGGTCGGCGACGCAGAAGCTCCTCAAGGTGCAGTTGCCGCTGGCGTTGCCGACCATCATGGCGGGCGTCAACCAGACGATGATGCTCGCCCTCTCGATGGTGGTGATCGCCGCGATGATCGGGGCCGGCGGCCTCGGCCGGGCGGTCTGGCAGTCGATCCAGCGGCTGGAGGCCGGCGCCGGGTTCGAGGCCGGAATCGGCATCGTGATCGTCGCCGTCATCCTCGACCGCACCACGCAGGCACTCGCCGCCCGCGCCCGCCCGCCCGGCACCGTCGCCTGAGCGGCGCCGCCTCCTTTCTCCCCGACCGGAAAGACCGACCGATGCGCGCACGACTACTGGGTGTTCTCCTCTGCCTCGCCCTCACCCAGAGCCCGGCCGAGGCGGCGGACAAGCAGGTCCGGATCGCCTATGTCGAGTGGGCCGACGCCGTGGTCGCCACCAACATCCTCAAGCAGGTCCTGGAGGAGAAGGGCTATCAGGTGAAGGCGATCCCGCTCGCCGCGGCCGCGATGTGGCAGGCGGTGGCGACCGGCGACGCCGATGTCAGCGTCGCCGCCTGGCTGCCGCTCACCCAGGCCGCCTATTACGACAAGCTGAAGAACCGCCTCGAGCTGATCGGCCCGAACGTCACCGGCGCCAAGATCGGCTGGGCGGTGCCGGCCTACTCGACCCTGAACTCGATCGAGGACCTGAAGACCAAGGCGGCCGCGGTCGAGGGCAAGGTGATCGGCATCGATCCCGGCGCCGGCGTGATGAAGACCTCGGAGGCCGCGATCAAGGCCTACGGCCTGCCGGTGAAGCTCGTCGACGGCAGCGACGCCACGATGACCGGCGCCCTCAAGGACGCGCTCCGCCAGAAGAAGGACATCGTCGTCACCGCCTGGACGCCGCACTGGATGTTCGCCCGCTACGAGCTGAAATACCTCGCCGACCCCAAGAAGTCGTTCGGTGACGACGAGAGCGTCAACACGCTGGCGCGCAAGGGGCTGAAGGACGACATGCCGGAGGTCTACGCTATCCTCAAGAAGTTCAAGCTGTCGATCAAGGACGAGGAGGCGGTGATGGCGGAGAACGAGGAGAAGGGCGCCAAGCCCACAGAGACCGCCGCCAAGTGGATCGCCGCGAACCGGGCGATTGTGGATGGGTGGGTGAAGTAGCGGTTCTCTCGGCTTGATCTCATCGATCCGACACGCTGGATGTCATCCCGGGTTCTCGCCTTCGTCGAGCCTCGGGATGACGTCGAGACATTGGTCCAACTCGTCCTCACCCCTTCCGCTCGCTGCTCGGCGGCCGGCCGAAATGGTCCAGGTAGGCCTTCGAGAAATGCGACGCCGAGGTGAAGCCGCACTCGATCGCGATGGTGAGGAGCGGCATCGCCGTCTGGCGGATCAGGTGGCGGGCGTGCTCCAGGCGGATGCGCAGGTAATGCTTGGCCGGTGAGCGGCCGAGATACTTCAGGAAGAGCCGTTCGAGCTGACGCTTCGAGAGCTGCACCGACTCCGCCAGTTCCTGGCTGCCGACGGGCTCGGCGAAGGTCTTCTCCATCAGCCCGACGACCTGCAGCAGCTTCGGATGCGCGATGCCGAGCCGCATGCGCAGGTCCATGCGCTGGCGCTCGCCGGCCTCGCGGATGCGGTGGTGGATGAGCTGGTCGGCGACCGAAGCGGCGATGTCGGGCCCGTGGTCGCGCACGATCAGGGACAGCATCATGTCGGCCGCCGCCGTGCCGCCGGCGCAGGTGAAGCGGTTGCGGTCGATCTCGAACAGGTCGGAGCCGATCTCCAGCCCGTCATGCTCGGAGGCGAGGCTCGCCTGGTTCTCCCAGTGGATCGTCGCCCGGTAGCCGTCGAGGAGCCCCGCCTTGGCGAGCACGTAGGTGCCGGTGCAGACCGCCCCGAGCGCCGCGCCGCGGATCGCGCTGCGGCGCAGGGCCGCCTGGAGCGCCCGGTGGTCGCGGCGATGGATGTCGATGCCGCCGCAGACGATCGCCATGGCAAGCGGTGGCGCCTCACTGAAAGCGCCGGCGACCCGGACCTCGACGCCGTTCGAGGCGGTGCAGCTCTGCCCGTTCTCCGACCACAGCGAGTAGCGGTAGAGCTCGCGCCGCGCCGCCCGGTTGGCGAGGCGCAAAGACTCGATCGCCGACGAGAAGGCGATCATCGAGAACTGCTCGACCAGCATGAAGCCGACCGTCGTCACGTCCTCGCAGGCGATGCCGTCCTTCGCCATGATGTCGGCTTGCCCGACCGCCATCGTCCACATCCATCGAAACTTGAATCGAGGGCTTGCAGCGCCGCCTTGAGAATGGCTCCAGGCTGGCGCGCAGGGCAAGCAGGAAGGATGCCCCGAGGACGGGGGAATCGCGCATGGACCATCGCCATTCGGGTGAAGTCGCAAATCCCAAACTCGCGGTCGCCGTCGCGCAAGCCGCTCAGCCCCGCCGCTCCGATGATCCGGCAACACAGGAAGGCCGATCGATGCGCCGATTCTCCCTCTCGTCGCTGCTCTCCGAATCCCTCAAGGGGCACCGGGGCTGGGGCCGCCAGTGGCGGGACCCGCAGCCGAAGCCGGCCTACGACGTCGTCATCGTCGGCGGCGGCGGCCATGGGCTGGCCACCGCCTACTACCTCGCGACGGTGCACGGCATCACCAACGTGGCGGTGGTGGAGAAGGGCTGGATCGGCGGCGGCAATACCGGCCGCAACACCACGATCATCCGCTCGAACTACCTCTACGACGAGAGCGCCGCGCTCTACGAGCACGCGCTAAAGCTCTGGGAGGGCCTGTCCCAGGAGCTGAACTACAACGTGATGTTCTCGCAGCGCGGCGTGCTGATGCTCGCGCACACCCAGCACGACGTGCAGTCCTTCAAGCGACACATCTACGCCAACCGCCTCAACGGCATCGACAACGAGTGGTTGACGAAGGAGCAGTGCAAAGAATTCTGCCCGCCCCTCGATATCGGCGAGAGCCTGCGCTACCCCGTCCTCGGCGGCGCGCTCCAGCGCCGGGCCGGCACGGCGCGCCACGACGCCGTCGCCTGGGGCTACGCCCGCGGCGCGGATGCTCGCGGCGTCGACATCATCCAGAACTGCGCCGTCACCGGCATCCGCCGCGACGCGTCGGGGGCGGCGACCGGCGTCGAGACGACGCGCGGCTTCATCAAGGCCGGCCGGATCGGGGTGGTGGCCGCCGGCCACACCTCGACCGTGATGGCGATGGCCGACGTGCGCATGCCGCTCGAGAGCTACCCGCTCCAGGCGCTGGTGTCGGAGCCGGTCAAGCCCGTCTTCCCCTGCGTGGTGATGTCGAACGCGGTGCACGCCTACATCTCGCAATCCGACAAGGGCGAACTGGTGATCGGGGCGGGCACCGACCAGTATACGTCCTACAGCCAGCAGGGCGGCCTGCACATCACCACCCACACCCTCGACGCGATCTGCGAGCTGTTTCCGCAATTCACCCGGATGCGGATGCTGCGCTCCTGGGGCGGCATCGTCGACGTGACGCCCGACCGCTCGCCGATCATCGGCAGGACCCCGGTCGACAACCTGTTCGTCAATTGCGGCTGGGGCACCGGCGGCTTCAAGGCGACGCCGGGCTCGGGCCACGTCTTCGCCCATACGCTGGCTACGGCTGAGCCGCATCCGATCAACGCGCCCTTCACCCTCGACCGCTTCCGCACCGGACGCCTCATCGACGAGGCCGCGGCGGCCGCCGTCGCGCACTGATTGAGAGAACGAGGCGCCCGATGCTGCTGATCGCCTGCCCCCATTGCGGCAACAGACCCGAGACCGAGTTCCGCTGCGGCGGACAGGCCCACATCGCCCGGCCCGCCGACCCGGCGGCGCTGACCGACGCGCAATGGGCCGAGCACCTGTTCGTGCGCGCCAACCCGCGGGGCGTCCATGCCGAGCGCTGGTGCCACGCCCATGGCTGCGGACGCTGGTTCAATGCACTTCGCGATACCGTGAGCGACCGCTTCCTCGAGACCTATCCGGCGGGCGCACAGCCCACCCAGACCAGCGACGCGAGGGCGTGATGGCACAGCCGTTCAGATTGTCCCGGGGCGGCCGCATCGACCGCGCGCGCCCGGTCCGCTTCACCTTCAACGGCCGCAAAGTCGCGGGCTTTCACGGCGACAGCGTCGCCTCGGCGCTGCTCGCCAACGGCATCCACCTCGTCGGGCGCTCGTTCAAGTATCACCGTCCGCGCGGCATCCTGAGCCACGGCTCGGACGAGTCGAGCGCGCTGCTCTCGGTCGATCGCGGGCCGGGCCGGATCGACCCGAACAACCGCGCCTCGGTGGTCGAGGCGCGAGACGGGCTGACGACGCGGTCGCAGAACCACTGGCCCTCGCTCGAACACGATCTCGGGGCGGTCAACGACCTGCTGTCGCCGGTCTTCGTCGCCGGGTTCTACTACAAGACCTTCATGTGGCCCAAACAGTTCTGGGACAAGGTCTACGAGCCGGTGATCCGCGCGGCGGCCGGCCTCGGCAAGGCGCCGACCGCGCCCGATCCCGACCGCTACGCCAACCGTCACGCCCATTGCGATGTGCTGGTGATCGGTGCGGGGCCGGCCGGCCTCGCGGCTTCGCTCGCCGCCGCCCGCACGGGGAAACGCGTGATCCTCGCCGATGAAGGTCCGGAGCCCGGCGGCGCGCTCCTGCACGACGTCGATGCCGAGATCGACGGCCGGCCGGCATCAGAGTGGCTGGAGGCGGCCCTCGCCGAGCTCGATTCGCGCGAAAACGTCATCCTGCTCTCCCGCACCACCGCCTTCGGCTACTACAACCACAACCACGTCGCGCTCGCCGAGCGGGTCACCGACCATCTGCCCAACCCCGGCACTGCCCCGCGCGAGCGGCTGTGGCAGGTGCGGGCCGGCGAGGTGGTGCTGGCGACAGGCGCCCACGAGCGCCCGCTGGTCTTCGCCGACAACGACCGCCCCGGCATCCTGCTCGCCGAGAGCGTGCGGGTGTTCCTCAACCGCTACGGCGTGGCACCCGGCCGGCGGCTCGTCGTCGCGACGAGCGGCGCCTCGGCCTACGCAACCGCCCTCGACGCCCAGGCGGCGGGCCTCGCCGTCACCCTGGTCGATCTGCGCGCGGAGGAGGAGTGCGGCCCGGAGCTGGCCTCGTTACGCGCCGCCGGCATCGCGGTTCTGACCGGCCACACGGTGATCGGCGCCAAGGGGGGCAAGCGCGTCACCGGCCTCGTCGTCGCGCCGGCCGACCGGGCCGGGCGGTGCGGGGCGCATCGCCTGCTGCCGTGCGACTGCGTCGGCATGTCGGGCGGCTGGACGCCGGCCGTGCACCTGTTCTCGCAATCCCGCGGCAAGCTCAGCTTCGACGCCGCCATCGACGCCTTCGTGCCCGGCACCTCGGTGCAGGCCGAGCGCTCGGCCGGTGCCGCCAACGGCGTGTACGACCTCGCCGAATGCCTCGCCCAGGGCGACGCCGCCGGCGCCGCGGCGGCCGGGTCGGAGGAGCGCCGCCGCTTCGCCGCGAGCCCGACCCTCACCGGCTTCCGGCCGGTCCGCGCGATGCCGACCGATGCCGACCCGGCCAAGGTCCGGGCCTTCGTCGATTTCCAGAACGACGTCACCGCCAAGGATATCGGCCTCGCCGTGCGCGAAGGTTTCCGGTCGATCGAGCACGTCAAGCGCTACACCACGACCGGCATGGCGACCGACCAGGGCAAGACGTCCAACATGAACGCCCTCGGGATCGTCGCGGGCAAGCTCGACACGACCCTGCCGAGCGTCGGCACCACGACCTTCCGGCCGCCCTACACGCCGGTCACCTTCGGCACCCTCGTGGGACCGGCGCGCCACGCCCTGTTCGATCCCATCCGCACCACGCCGATCCACGACTGGGCGGAGGCGCGGGGCGCGACGTTCGAGAACGTCGCCCTGTGGCGCCGCGCCTGGTACTTTCCGAAGCCCGGTGAGGATAGGCACCGGGCGGTCGCCCGCGAGTGCCGGGCGGTGCGCGAGGGCGTGGGGATCTTCGACGCCTCGACGCTCGGCAAGATCGAGGTGGTCGGGCCCGACGCCGCCGAGTTCATGAACCGGCTCTACGTCAATCCGTGGCTGAAGCTCGAGGTCGGGCGCTGCCGCTACGGGCTGATGCTGAAGGAGGACGGCTACATCCTCGATGACGGCGTGGTCGCCCGCGTCGCGCCCGATTGCTTCCACGTCACGACGACGACCGGGGGGGCCGCCCGGGTGCTCGCCCATATGGAGGATTACCTCCAGACCGAGTGGCCGGATCTCGAGGTCTTCCTCACCTCGACCACCGAGCAATGGGCGGTGATCGCCCTCCAGGGGCCGAAGGCGCGGGCGGTGATCGCGCCCCTCGTCGAGGGGATCGACCTGTCGCCCGAGGCCTTCCCCCACATGGCGATGCGCTCGGGAACGATCTGCGGCGTGCCGACCCGGCTGTTCCGCGTCTCGTTCACCGGCGAGCTCGGCTTCGAGATCAACGTGCCGTCCGACCATGCCCTGGCGGTCTGGGAGGCGGTCCACGCCGCCGGCGAAGCCCACGGCATCACCCCCTACGGCACCGAGACGATGCACGTGCTGCGGGCCGAGAAGGGCTACATCATCGTCGGCCAGGAGACCGACGGCACGGTGACGCCGGACGATGTCGGCCTGTCGGGCATGATCGCCAAGGCGAAGAAGGACTTCGTCGGCAAGCGCTCGCTCGCCCGGCCCGACGTGGTGGCGAGCGGCCGCAAGCAGCTCGTCGGCCTCGTCACCGACGATCCCGCGCTCGTCCTCGACGAGGGCGCGCAGCTCGTCGCCGATCCCGGCCAGCCGATCCCGATGCGGATGCTCGGCCACGTCACATCGAGCTATGCCAGTCCGAGTTGCGGGCGCTCGATCGCCCTCGCCCTCGTGGCGGGCGGACGGGCGCGGCTGGGCGGCCACCTCCACGCCACGACGCCGGAGGGCTTTGCCCGCGTCACGGTCGTCGATCCGGTCTTCCTCGATCCCACAGGCGAGCGCATCCATGCTTGAGGCTCTCTACCGAACCGCCCGCGCGCTCCCCCTCGGCCGTTTCCCCGCCGCCGACCCGGCCGGGTCCGGCCTCGTGATCCGGCCAACCGGGCCCGAGGCGCGGTTCTCGTTGCGCGTCCGCGACCCAGCCGCCTCGGCGGCGGGCCTTCCCCTCGACCGGCCGATCAATACGGTGAGCGGCGACGCGCGGCGCTGGATCGCCCGGCTCGGCCCCGACGAGTGGCTGATCGGCACCGATGAAGCCGAGGCCGACACCCTGCCGGGGACGATCAGTGCCGATCTCGGCGAGCGCTTCCACGCGATCGTCGACATCTCGCACCGCAATGTCGGCATCGACGTCGGCGGCGCGCGGGCCGCCGTGGCGCTCAATGCCGGCTGCCCGCTCGATCTCGGCGAGGCCGCCTTCCCGGCGGGCTCCGCCACCCGCACGCTGCTCGGCAAGGCGGAAATCGTGCTGATCCGGCATCCCGGCGCTGGATCGCAGTATCGCGTCGAATGCTGGCGCTCGTTCTCGGCTTATGTCCACGGCTTCCTGGTCGAGGCGGCGCAGTCGGCGGGGTGAGGGGTTGTTCGGTCGATTGATTCTGTCAATCTGACGCACGGATCGACCCAACCTCCACGTCATGTATGGACGGCCCCCGTTTCGCAAGGGTTTGTGAGCATCGGTTTGAGCCAGTCGGTTCAGGAGCAGTCATGTATCCGGCCTCTGATGCCGTCGTGCCGCCGCGGTTGATGCGACGAGGACGACGGCGGGCCACCAAGGGGTGCGCACAAGCGTTCCTTGCGAAGAACCAGGCTCCCAACATCCCGACGCGCTGTGACGCGCGATGACGTGGCGGAGTGTCCTGGTCCCAGGTCCCTCATCCTGCTCTGGCCTTGGCCGTGCTTACAGCTCCTTGCTCACCGAAGGTCGCGTCCCGCCGCTCCTCAAGCGGCGG
>NZ_FPCB01000054.1:0-38680 GCF_900116815.1 Methylobacterium sp. 174MFSha1.1
AATCACATCGGGACAGCCGGAGCAAACCCAAAACCCGCAAATTTGCCCCGGTTACTCGCGAAGCGCTCTAGCTCTTTGATTTTGCCGCATTTTCTTCGACGAACCGGTGTCCACTTCGTCGGAAAATGCTCTAGACGCACGGCGCGCTCCGCGCGGCCATGATCGATGATCACGATGCCGGCGCGGGCTCGTCGCGTCGCGGGCCGTGAGAGCATTGCGGTCGGGTGCCGAACGCGGCCGGCTCGACGGCCTTTCCCAGATCGCCGGCGAAGTCGCGACCGCGCGGGAAGTGGAGCGCGGGCGGCCCCGCCTGCTGCGGGTGAACGCACTCGCGACCTTCACCTTGCGCTGGCTGATTCCGCGCCTGTCCAGTTTCCAGCTCGCCAATCCGGCGATCGAGGTCCGGCTGACCACCTCGAACGTGCCGCTCGCGCAGATCCCCGAGCCGTTCGACGTCGCCATAAGGGGCGGACCGGACGCCCGGCCGGGCCATGTCGGGCAGCTCTTCCTGCCCGAGATCCGGCCGTGCGCGCGTTCTGCGCCTGGCTCGTCGCAGCGGCGGAGTCCTGAGACGGGCGTCCGAGGTCGAATGCCCGGCGCGGGAAGGCGCCGGGCGACCGCCGTCAAATCAGCGCCGCGGCAGGGTGTGCAGCGCCTTGAGGAACACGTCGACGTCCTCGCGGGTGTTGTAGAAGGCGAGCGAAGCCCGGATCGACTGATCGACGCCGAAGCGGCGCAGGGCCGGCAGGGCGCAATGGTGGCCCGAGCGCACCGCGATGCCGTGCCGGTCGAGATGGTGGGCGACCGTCTCGTTCTCGTACCCGTCGATCACGAACGACATCACGCTCGCCTTCTCGCGCGCCGTCCCGATCAGGCGCAGGCCCTTCACCTCGGCGAGGCCCTCCTGCGCATAGTCGAGCAGGTCGTGCTCGTAGGCCGCGATGCCGGGCAGGCCGACGCCCTCTAGGTAGTCGAGGGCGGCTCCGAGACCCACCGCGCCCGCGATGTCCGGGGTGCCGGCCTCGAACTTCTCCGGCGCGCCCTTGTAGACGGTCCGCGTGAAGGTGACGTCCTCGATCATGTGGCCGCCGCCCTGCCAGGGCGGCATCGCTTCCAGCAGATGGCTCTTGCCGTAGAGCGCGCCGATGCCGGTCGGCCCGAACACCTTGTGCCCGGAGAAGACCAGGAAATCGGCGTCGAGCGCCTGGACGTCGATCGGGATGTGCGGCGTCGATTGCGCGGCATCGACCAGCACCGGCACGCCGTAGGCGTGGGCGAGGGCGATGATCTCCCGGATCGGGTTGACCGTGCCGAGCGCGTTGGCGACGTGGGTCACCGAGACGATCTTGGTGCGGCCCGACAAAAGGGCGGCGTATTGCTCGAAGATGATCTCGCCGCGGTCGTTGACCGGGATCACCCGGATCGTCGCCCCGGTCGCCTGCGCCAGCAGCTGCCAGGGCACGATGTTGGCGTGATGCTCGATCGTCGAGACGATGATCTCGTCGCCGGGGCCGATATGGGCGCGGCCGTAGGAATTGGCGACGAGGTTGATGCCCTCGGTGGTGCCGCGCAGGAAGACGATGTCGTCCTTCGAGGGCGCGTTGAGGAAGCGGCGGGTCTTCTCGCGCCCGCCCTCGAACAGGTCGGTGGCCCGCGCCGCGAGCGTGTGGGCCGCCCGGTGGATGTTCGAGTTGTGGCGGCCGTAGAAGTCGCTCGTCGCGTCGATGACGCTCTGCGGCTTGTGGGTGGTGGCGGCGTTGTCGAGCCAGACCAGCCGGTGACCGTTGACGCTCTGGTGCAGGGCCGGGAAGTCGCGGCGCACCCGCTCGACGTCGAAGGGCGCGGCGACCGGGCTCGACCCGAGGGCGAGCGCCCGCGGGGTCGGGCCGGCATGACGCGACGGCTCGACGAGCGGCCGGGGCGCGGGCTTGCCGCCGCGCGCCGGGGCGGGCGACGGATTCAGGAAGTAGTAATCGGATTCCGCCGAGGGGACGGAGGGCACTTCGTTTCCATGGGCCCGCGCCGGATCCGCCGGGACGAAGGCGGGCGCCAGCGCCTGCGCGAAGGCGGTGGCGCGCGGATGGTCCGTGGCGATCTGCCGGTAGAGGTCGGTACCGCCGGGCAGGCCGGCGGCGACCTCGGGAAGGCTCGGCACGAAGAACTCGGGAAGGCCTTTCGGGCGCAGCGGGTCGCTCAGCGGATGCACCGGGGCGATGGCACCGAGATCGAGGCCGTTCGCGCTCGCCGGCGCCGGATTGGCACCGAACGGCTTGGTGGCCGAGGGGCCGCTCACACCGGGCAGGCCGACCGGGGGGCCCCCGAAGGAATGGGCGCCGAGGGCGGAGAGGCCGGGCTCGACCCCCGAAGGGGTGGCCCCGGCCGGAGCCGGGGTCGAGGGGAGGGCGTCGAGCGCCTGCGGGACCTGAGGTCCCGCCGGCAGCACCGGCGCGAAGGGGGCGCTCAAAGCCTGGCCCTGCCCGTAGATCTCGCGGGCGAGGCGCCCGACGAGATCCGCATGGGCGAGCTCGGCCGGCGTCCCGGAGGGGAAGCCGGACGGCGCCTCAAGCATAGTCATGGTAGTTGCCGAGCAGCACGTTATCGAGACGGGCGATCGCGTCCTCGACCAGCACGGCGGCCGAGAAGTAGCGGGTCACGAGGTGCGAGGCGATCGAGTGGTCGTTGGTGCCCATGTAGCGCACCGACAGGCCGGGCTCGATCTCGCCGGTCACGCCCGACTTGTGCAGGCCGACCACGCCCTGCTCGCCCTCGCCGACGCGGAGCAGCAGGATCGAGGTGGTCTGGGCGCCGGTCACCGGGTCGATGTCGATCGGCAGCTTGTCGCTGGGGACGAGCGGCACGCCGCGCCAGGTGATGAAGGGCGCGCCGAACAGGTGCACCACCACCGGCGGCACGCCGCGGCGGGTCGCCTCCCGGCCGAAGGCCGCGATGGCGCGGGGATGCGCGACGAAGAAGGCGGGCTTCTTCCACACCAGGGTCAGGAGTTCGTCGAGGTCGTCGGGGGTCGGCGGACCGCCGCGGGTCGGGATGCGCTGGCGCGGCGCCACCTCGTGGAGCAGGCCGAACTGCGAGTTGTTCAGCAGCTCCCACTCCTCGCGCTCCTTCACGGCATCGACCGTGAGGCGGATCTGCTCGCGCAGCTGGTCGATCTCGTTGGAGTAGAGGTCGGTGACGCGGGTATGGGTGTTGAGGATCGTCTGGATCGTCGAGAGGTGGTACTCGCGCGGATCGATCTCGTAATCGACGAAGGTGGTCGGCAGGCGCGGCTCGCCGGCATGGACCGCCAGCAATTCGATGCCCTGCTCGCCGTGGGAGTTGGTGTGGCCCTTGAGACGGTCGCGCTCCTCGCGATGCTGGGCGATGCGCGTGGCGATGGCCTCGTCCTCGATCGCGGCGCGGTCGAGGGTCAGCAGCGTCACCGCCGAGAGCGCCTTGACGGCCGGGGCGGGACCCGGCTCGCCGACGAGGTCGCCGTCGCCGAAATGGTCGCCGCGGGTGGCCAAGCCCTGACGCAGGCGGCCTTTGTAGGGGCCCGACAGGGTCAGCTCGACCGTGCCGTCGGCGACGACCACGAGGCTGCGGCCGGTCGAGCCCTCCTCGGCGATGACCTCTCCGGCCTGGTGCCGGCTCTCGGTGAACTTGTCCGCGAGGGCCGCCAGCTCGGCGTCGCCCAGCCGGCTGAACAGCGGCACGGCGCGCAAGGACCCGGCCTTGACCGCGCGGGTCTCGCCCTCGGTCGCGAGGTCGATGCGGCCGGGCCTGGCCAGCACGACGGCGCGGCGGTTGACCCGGTAGACGCCGCCCGGCACGTCGACGAAGGGCAGCAGCCGCAGCAGGAAGCGCGGCGTGTTGGCCGCGTTCTGCACCGAGGTGACGGTCGCCGTGGCGAGATTGCGTGCGGCTGAGGCGCTGACGCTCAAACCCGGTCCGCTCATCGAGATTCGTCTCCGTGTAGCCGGTGCGGGCCGGTCCCGGCCCGACAGTCTTGCGCATTCGACGCCGGCAGCGCTCACCGTCCGCGCGGGACGGCAAGTTGCGAAAGATGGTCGTGAGCCGACCATCTTGCCTGTTCTGGCGTCTCGACATTGGCGAGAGCGGCGGTCACTTCGGAATACGGACCGTCCTGCTTCGCTGACGCAGCGATAGCGGTGATCGGCCGCGAGGGTCAATAGAATGTTTTTTCGATTATTGGCACATTCGGCGTCAGTTTTTCTCTTGTCTTACCGTTAAACAAAAATTAAAATCTGAAAATGGTCGTAGACATAGAAAAAAACTCTCCAAAACCGCGGCCGTGCGGCGATCCGGCGATGAACCCTCTCCGAAAGGGATTTTTCCGGCCGTCAGATCCCTTCGCCGAAGAACTGGTCCATGGTCAGGGCCGGCTCCTCGTTGCGCGGGAGGCGCGACACCACCCGGGCCGGCACGCCCGCCACGGTGGTGTGGGGCGGGACCTCGTGCAGCACCACCGCGGCGGCGGCCACCTTGGCGCCCTCGCCGACCCGGATGTTGCCGAGCACCTTCGCGCCGACGCTGAGCAGGACCCCGCGCTCGATCTTGGGGTGGCGGTCGCCGCTCTCCTTGCCGTTGCCGCCGAGGGTCACGGATTGCAGGATCGAGACGTCGTCGGCGATCCTCGTGGTCTCGCCGATGACGACGCCGGTGGCGTGATCGATGAACACGCCGGATCCGATCCGCGCCGCCGGGTGGATGTCGCAGCCGAACACCTCCGAGATCCGGCTCTGGACGTGGAGGGCGAGCGTCATCCGGCCCTGATGCCAGAGCCAGTGGGCGACCCGGTAGCCCTCGAGGGCGGCGAAGCCCTTGTAGAACAGGAACGGGTCGAGGTAGCGGCGGCAGGTCGGGTCGCGCTCGCGGATCGCGATCAGGTCGCGCGAAGCGTGGGCGCCGGCATGTGGATCGGCCTCGAAGGCGGCGAGGCACAGGTCGCGCATCGCCAGACGGGCGAGGTCGCCGTCGCCGAGCCGGTGGGCGAGGCGGTAGGCCAGCGCCTGGGCGAGACCCCGCTGGTCGAGGATCGTCGCCTGGATGATCCCGGCATAGAGCGGCTCCTCGATCAAGGCCGCCTCCGCCTCGGCGCGCAACTCGGCCCAGACGTCGGCCTCCGCCGTGCAGTGGCTCGTCGCGCGCAAAGGGGGCTGCCGCAACGTTGTGGCGCCCGCCCGGAGGGCGGGCGGCAGGGCCGCATCCATATCGAGGGAATCTCCGTGACGGACGGTTACTGCACTCGCCGGAACAGGTCCGGCAAGTAGCGCTGCAGGATCTCGTGGCCGTCGAACGCGACGTCGATGGTCGGCGTGCGGCCATCCTGACCGTGGATGCCGACGACCCGCCCCTTGGCGTTGCGCCAGATCCCCAGAGCATCCGCGAGGTCGAGCCGGTCGAACACCACCTCGTCGCCGCGTGTCATGGTCGCTGAAGCCATGGCGTGATCCTCCGATGCGGCCGGCGACGATGTCCGCCATGCGCCGCGGATCTTCGGGTGGGAAGAACCTCCCTCGTTTTCGGCCAGACCGGAGAAGGCCATGATCGCGAACGGCGCCGACAAGAGCATTTATTTCGCCAAACCATTGATTTATCTACATATTCTACGAAACAACCGCGTGCCGCAAGCCTTGTTCCGCGCTTTTCCCTCCGCTACGGCATGAGCTGCGCCGGAGATCCGGCGTTCCCATCTCGAACCCGGGCCACCCGATGAGCATCGTCGCCTCCGCCTTCGCCGGCGGGCTCCTGATCGGCCTGTCGGCCGCCCTGTTCCTCCTCGTCGACGGCCGCATCGCCGGGATCAGCGGCCTCGTCGCCGGCCTCGCCCGCCCGGCCGGCAAGGCCCCTGCCGGCGAGTCCTGGCGAATCGGACTCGCCTTTCTCGCCGGCCTCGTCCTCGGCCCGCCGGTCTTCGCGCTCGCCGCCGGCGGCTGGCCCGCGATGCGGATCGAGGCGAGCCTGCCGGTGCTGGCGCTCGCGGGGCTGCTCGTCGGCTTCGGTACGCGCCTCGGCTCGGGCTGCACCTCCGGCCACGGGGTCTGCGGCCTCGCCCGGCTCTCGCCGCGCTCGGCCGTGGCGGTCGCGGTATTTCTGGGAAGCGGGATGCTGACGGTCGCCCTCGGGCGGGTGCTGGCGTGATGCCGATGCTCCGCCTCGCCGCCGCCCTTCTGTCCGGTCTCGTGTTCGGGATCGGGCTCGCCCTGTCCGGCATGCTCGATCCCGCCCGGGTGCGCGGCTTCCTCGACGTGACCGGCGCGTGGGACCCAACCCTCGCCTTCGTGCTCGCCGGGGCCGTCACGGCCTCGGCCCTCGGCACCGCGCTCGCGCGCCGCCTGCGCCGGCCGCTCCTGGCGACAAGTTTCGACTGGCCGACCCGGACCCGGATCGACCGGCCCCTCGTCCTCGGCGCCGCCCTGTTCGGCATCGGCTGGGGCCTGTCGGGCTTCTGCCCCGGGCCGGCGGTGGCGGCGCTCTCCACCGGGCTGCTCCCGGTGATCGTGTTCGTCGCCGTGATGCTCGTCGGGATGGCGGCCCACGGCGTCCTGCGCCGCGTGCCGCCGTCCCGGTAGCCCGTCATGCCACGAGCCAGGTCTCGGAACAGTCGCCGGCGGCGAGGTCGATGCTGTTGAACAGGCGCTGCACCCGTGCGTTCTGAACCGCGACCGTCGGGATCGTCACGAGCGCGACGGCCGGCAGGTCGGCACCGACGATGACCTGGATCTGCCGAAAGATCTCGCGCCGGCGCGCCTCGTCGACCTCCGTCGCCGCCTGACGGAAGAGGTCGTCGACCGCCGGATTGTCGTAATGGGCGGCGTTGAGGTAGGGCAGGGGGCGCTTGATCCCGTCCGACCAGTACAGCCGCTGCACGCCGACGGTCGGATCGAACAGGCGGCTGATGCCGTTGAGGTTGAAGTCGAAATCCCGCTCCGTATAGACGCGGCGGATGAAGGTGGCGAGGTCGCCGTCGGCGATCTCGACCTTGACCCCGACGCGCGTGAACGCGGCGCGCAGGTACTCGGCGGTCTTCCTGAAGGTCGGCCCCGGAAGGAAGGTGAGCCGGAGCGCGAAGCGCGCGCCGTCCGGCCCGCGCGGCAGCCCGGCCTCGTCGAGGAGGCGGTTCGCCCGGGCGGGATCGAACGGAATGGCGAACGGCGCCTCGTCGTTATAGGCCTTGAGCGCCGCGGGGATCGTCGAGCCGGCGGCCTCCGCATGGCCGTTGAAGATCGTGCCGGTGATGATCCGGCGGTCGATGGCCGAGGCGAGGGCGCGGCGGACCTCCCTGCGCGCCAGGACCGGCCGGTCGAGGTTGAATTCCAGCACCTGGGCGTTGTTGAGGTAGTCGTCGGAGGCCGTCGTCACCGCGAGGCGCGGATGGCGCCGCAGCCGCTCCAGCTCCGGCAGCGCCACGCTGTAGCTGACATCGGCCTCGCCGGCTTCGAGCGCCGTCGAGACCGCCATCGTGTCGGCGACGAAGCGGACCACGATCCGGTCGAGGTACGGCCGTCCGGGCTGCCAGTAATCCGGGTTGCGGCGCAAGGCGACGTGGCTGCCCCGCACCCACTCGACGACGATGTACGGCCCGGTCCCGATCGGGGCGCTGCCGTTCGGGCTGTTGCCGTAGGACTCGGCCGGATGGGCATTGCTTGGATAGACATGGGCCGGGACGATCGGCGACTCGGCCGCGGTGAGCGCCTTGAGCAGGTACGGCGTCGGCTTCGACAGGACCAGGATCGCCGTCAGCGGGTCCGGCGTCTCGACCTCGACGAGGTTCGCGAAGGTGATGCGTCCGCGCGGGCCGATCGTCTTCAGGGCCAGGAGCGAGAATCGCACGTCGGCGGCGGTGAACGGCTTGCCGTCGTGCCACCGGACGTCCGGGCGTAGGGCAAAGCGGTAGCGCAGGCCGTCCTCGCTGACGCTCCAGGCGGTCGCCAGCAGCGGCTGCGGGGCGAAGTTCGCGTCGAAGCGCAAAAGGCCCTCGGTGACCTTCGTGCTGATGTTGCGGGTGCGGGTGTTCGAGTCGGTGAGCGGCACGAGGGTGGTCGGCTCGCCCACCTCGACGAGCGTCAGCGTACCGCCCCGCCGCGGCTCCGCCTCTCGGGCACTCTCCTGGGCGTGGGGACGATGGGCGGCGAACGGCAGGAGCAGCGTCGAGGAGAGGAGGGCGAGGGCTTGGCGGCGATCGGGCATGACGGGCCTGGAGCTGAGGAGGGCGGGAGGCCTTGCGCTCGGCCGGCGCGGAGCCCGCCGTGGCGGCCCCGGCGCATCCGGACCGGGTGCGGCCCGGGACCGGCATGCTCCGCTTCGGTGCGGCCTCGAGTCAACGAGAATGTTCTTTTTAGAGAACGTTACGAGAGATGATGAATGCTCTTCATCGACCGCCGATCCAGCAGATTTCTTTCGAATTTTACGAGCAGATGGGTTTTTCGGCGATTAAGTCTTGTTGTGAGGCCAGATTTCCGCGACAAGTCCCGCTCCACCGCCCGCGGCCAATCGTTCGTTCTGAAGAACGTGTCTGCACCCGCCGCCACAGGTCGGAACCGCGGGCCGTGGTGCTATTCGGACATCTTTCACGGGACGAACCATGCTCGCCTTCGCCAGACGCGCCCTCCTCGCTGCCGCGGCTCTGTCGCTCCTCTCCGGCGCCGCTCTCGCCGCACCGTTGCGGATCGTCGCCTCCTCGGTGCCGCATGCCGAGATCCTTCGCTTCGTGAAGGAGAAGCTCGCCCCCGATCTCGACGTTGCGATCATCGAGATCTCCGGCGACATCCGGCCGAACTCGCTGATCCTCCACGGCGACGCCGACGCGAACTTCTTCCAGCACGCGCCGTACCTGCGCACCGAGGAAGCCCAGCTCGGCACGACCTTCGCGGTGACCGCCGCCACCCATATCGAGCCGCTCGGGATCTACTCGCGCAAGGTGAAGAGCCTCGCCGAGGTGCCGGCCGGCGCCACCGTGGCTCTGCCCAACAACGTGACGAATCTCAGCCGCGCCCTGAACCTGCTGCAGGCGAACGGCCTGATCACCCTGAAGGCCGGCCTCAAGGACGGCCAGCTCGCGACGCCGTCGGACATCGCCGACAATCCGAAGCGGATCGCCCTCGTGCAGGTCGCCCCGGCCCAGTTGCCGCGCTCCATCGACGACGTGACGCTCGCGATCATCAACGGCAACTACGCGCTCGAGGCCGGCCTGACCCCGGCAAAGGACGCGCTGGCGCTCGAGAAGGCCGAGAACAATCCCTACGCCAACATCTTCGTCACCACGCAGGCCCTGGCGAAGGACCCGCGGGTGCAGCGCCTCTCGGTGCTTCTCGCCTCGCCCGAGGTCGCGACCTTCATCCGCGAGAGGTACCGCGGCTCCGTCGTGCCGGTCCACGGCGGCTGAACGGCTCCTCCGATCTCGGCGCGAGAGGCCCCGCGGCCGGTCTGGCAAAAGCGGGCGCTGGGCCGGGCACCGCCGCGCGAAAGGATCCCCAGCCCTCTGCTCCGGCACCCCGATCGCGACGGCTGGGGCGGCGACACGCCGCCCGCCGAACTGGCCGGCGTCCGACCCCCGGATACCTCGCCGCCCTGCGCCGTCAGTTCGGCCGTTACCTCCTGCGGCTCGTCACCTTCGATCTCGGTTTCCCGCACAGCCAGGGCCTGCCGGTGACGACGTCGATCCCTCGACCGCCGACGAGGAGGCCGGGGCGGTCGGGGAGCGTGGATGCCCCTTCGTGCCGCGCGGTACCGTGGCGACCGGGCAATGCCGCGCCGAGGCTCCGCCTCTGCACTCCGCCGGACGTGGGTGCCTCGCGTGCCATCGCGTCGCTCTCGCGGCGTGATCCGGGGCGCATCCCGGCCATGCTGCCGGTGCGGCCGCCTCGGGAGAAAGCGAATGCCTGGAACGGCGGCGACTCGAAAGGATCGCCTCCTCTTCCCGTCGTATAAAGCAATATAAATCTATCGACTTGCGTCTTTATTCAACTCTATCATGGCGACAAAGCGAGGCTGCGCCGTCCTGGTTCGAGAAGAGGAATGATCACGATGAGCCTGTGGTCGCGCCAGACGTTCGGGAGGTCCGACATGGCGCCCGGCAGAAGCGTTGTCGGGCTCAAGCCCGGCGATGCCGCCCGGCAGAACGCCGCCGACGACCGGAGCACCGCCCGGCAGGGAGACGGGGCGACCGGCGACGACCGGCAGCGGTCGCAGCGGCTGGCCGCCGCCAAGCAGTTCGACCTCGACGGCCAGATCGGCTGAGCCGGTCCCAGCTCGTTCCCTCGACGCGATCCGGGCACTCGGCCGATGCGGGGCTGTCCAGACAAAGAAAAAGGTGCGGATTTCCCTTCTCTTCGCCCCCGGGGAGCGGAGGATGTCCGCGCCTCGTCTTTCCCTGGACAGCCCTGCGGCGAACGGGACTTCGTCCGCCCCGGTCCCTCGCCGATGCCTCCACCGATGGAAGTTCGTCCGACATGACGCTCACCCGACGCTCCTTTTCCACCGGAACGGCCGCGGCTCTCGCGGCGCTCGCGACGGGGAGCCCGGCCCGGGCCGACCGCGTCCTGCGCGTCGGCTATCAGAAATACGGCACGATGCTGCTGCTGAAGGCCCGCGGCAGTCTGGATACGGCGCTCAAGCCCCTCGGCTTCCGGGCCGAGTGGCGGGAATTCCCGGGCGGGCCGCAGCTGCTGGAGGCGCTCAACGCCAAGGCCGTCGACATCGGCGTCGTCGGCGAGACGCCGCCGATCTTCGCCCAGGGCGCCGGCGCGCCCCTGGTCTACCTCGCCCACGAGCCGCCCGCCCCGAAGAGCGAGGCGATCGTCGTGCGGAAGGACAGCCCGATCCGCTCCGTCGCCGACCTGAAGGGAAAGAAGGTCGCGCTCAACAAGGGCTCGAACGTCCATTACCTGCTCGTGCGCGCCCTGGAGGAGGCCGGCCTCGCCTACGCGGACATCCAGACCGTCTTCCTCGCTCCCGCCGACGGGCGGGCGGCCTTCGATGGCGGATCGGTCGATGCCTGGGTGATCTGGGATCCGTTCCTGGCCGCCGTCGAGGTGTCGAGCGGCGCCCGTGTCTTGCAGGACGCGACCGGGCTCGCGGCCAACCACCAGTTCTACGTCGGCGAACGCGCCTTCGTGGAGGCGCAGCCCCAGGCCATCGACGCGGTGCTGGCGGCGATCACCGTGATCGACCGCGAGACCAACGGCGTCACCGAGGCGGCGGCGCGCGAGCTGAGCCCGGCGGTCGGCATGCCGGTGCCGATCCTCGCCCGTGCGCTCGCCCGCCAGAGCTGGGGCGTCGTCCCGCTGGGGCCCGAGGTGATCGCCGGGCAGCAGCGCATCGCCGACACGTTCCTGCGCCTCGGCCTGCTGCCGCGGCCGATCCAGGTGGCGGACGCCGTCCGGCAGGCGCGCTCGTAGGGTGCGGATTCGTCCTCGCGCCGCCTCAAGCGTGGCGGTGGCGTGCGGCCGGGTGGGTCGTCTCGACCCGGTCGCGCCCGAACAGCTTTCGCCGCAGCGGGCCGTCGCGATAGGCGGTCGGGTAGCGCCCGCGCCGCTGCAATTCGGGGACGACATACGCGACGATGTCGGCGAAGGTCTCGTGCGCGACCACGTAGGCAAGGTTGAACCCGTCGATCCCGGTCGCCGCCACGAAGGCCTCGAGCGCGTCGCAGATCGTGGCGGGCGAGCCGCAGAAGACCGGGCCGATCCCGCCGATCCCGACATGCTCGGCCACTTCCCGCACCGTCCAGACCCGGCCCGGATCGGCGCGCGTGACGTTGTCCATCGCGGAGCGCCCGGCATCGTTCTCGACGTGCCGGACCTCGGCGTCGAGGTCGAGCGTCGAGAAGTCGACCCCGGTCCAGCCCGACATCAGGGCGAGCGCGCCCTCGTGGCTGACATAGGAGCGGTACTCGGCGAGCTTCGCCTGCGCCCGCGCGTCGGTCTCGGCGACGACGAGCGTGGCGAGCGCGTAGATCAGGATGTCGTCCGGCTGCCGGCCCTCCTCGACCGCGGCCTGCCGGAGCGCGGCGACGCGCGGGGCGATCACCTGCGGCGAGGGACCCGACACGAACACGCATTCGGCGTGGCGGGCCGCGAAGCCGCGCCCCTTCGGCGAGGTCCCGGCCTGGTAGATCACCGGGGTGCGCTGCGGCGAGGGCTCGCCGAGATGCACGCCCTCGACCCGGAAATGCGGGCCTTCGTGCCGGATCGCCCGGACCCGGGAGGGATCGGCGAACACGCCCGCCGCCCGATCGCGCCTGACCGCGCCGTCGTCCCAGCTGCCCTCCCACAGCTCGTAGACGACCGCCATGTACTCCTCGGCGAGGTCGTAGCGGTCGTCGTGGGCGCGCTGGCGGTCGAGGCCCATCGCGCGGGCGGCGGAATCAAGGTAGCCGGTGACGACGTTCCAGCCGATGCGGCCCGCCGTCAGGTGGTCGAGCGTCGTGAAGCGGCGGGCGAGCAGGTAGGGCGCCTCGTAGGACAGGTTCACGGTGACGCCGAAGCCGAGATGCTCCGTCACCGCCGCCATCGCCGGCACGACGAGGAGCGGATCGTTGACCGGCACCTGCGCGGCGTGCCGCAGGGCGGCGGCGGGCGAGCCACCATGGACGTCGTAGAGCCCGACCACGTCGGCGAGGAACACGCCGTCGAAGCAGCCCCGCTCGAGCAAGCGGGCGAGGTCGGTCCAGTAGGAGGGGGTGGTGTAGTCGGCCGAGCGGTCGCGCGGATGGCGCCACAGGCCGGGCGACTGGTGCCCGACGCAGTTCATCTCGAAGGCGTTGAAGCGGATCATGGCTCGGTTGGCGTGGCGATAGGGCAGGAGAGATCGCTCGACCGATTATCACGTCGGCGTCCTTGGGCTGGCGCGGAATCGCGCCGCAGCGGGGCCGAAAGCCGTCGCGCGTCAGGTTCAGCATCCATACTGAGCCAGCTCGTCAGATCGAGCCATTCCAAAACCGGCGATCAACATAAAAAAATGTTTTCAGTCTCTCCGGTCGGGGAGAATATAATTCCTATGCCGTGGCATGGCAGGTATCCGGCCGATCTCTCCATCGAGATCCGCCAGAGAGACCGAAGACATGTTTGGGAAGCAACGGATTTTTGCCGCCGCACCCTTTGACGGTCGGACAGACTGTGATTGATAGGCGCCGAGACCACACCGGCGAGGCGCGAGCTCTTTCACGCCCCGACATTCCCGCCCGAGGATTCGATCCGATGTCGACCACCCGTCGAACCGTGCTCGCGGGCCTCGCCGCCTCGGCCGCCTTGAGCCGCCCCGTCCGGGCCGCCGCACCGCTGCGCATCGGGTACCAGCGCTCCTCGACGCTGATCGCCCTGCTGCGCCAGGACGGCAGCCTGGAACAGGCCCTGTCGGCGCAGGGCGTCGGCCTGTCCTGGCACGAATTCACCAGCGGCCTGCCGATCATGGAAGCGCTCAACGCCGGCTCGATCGACGTCTCGGCCGACGTCGCCGACACGGTGCCGGTCTTCGCGCAGGCGGCCGGCGCGCGCATCACCTACCTCGCGCAGGAGGCGGCTTCGCCCGAAGCCCAAGGAATCCTGGTACCGAAGGATTCGGGCCTCCGCTCCGTGGCCGACCTCAAGGGCAAGCGGATCGCGGTCACCAAGGGGGCGGGCAACCACTTCCTGGTCCTCGCCGCACTCAAGGAGGCCGGCCTGTCCTTCCGCAGCATCGTGCCGGCGTACCTGAGCCCGGCCGACGGGCGGGCCGCGCTGGAGAGCGGGGGCGTCGAGGCCTGGGCCGCCTGGGACCCGTTCCTGACCGCGGCGCACAAGCAGGCCGGCGCGCGGGTCCTGCGCGACGGGGCCGGGCTGTCGCTCTACAAGCGCTACTACCTCGCCGCCGACGCTTACGCGGCGGCGAACGGGCCGGTGCTCGGCCTCCTGTTCGGCAAGCTGGCGCAGACCGGGGCCTGGGTGAAGGCGAACCCGGCCGAGGCCGCCGCGCGCCTCGCCGCGCTCTGGAAGCTCGATCCCGAGATCGTCCTGGCGGCGAACGCCCATCGCAGCTATCGGGTCGAGCCCGTCACCCGGGACGGGCTCTCCGAGCAGCAGACGATCGCCGACGCGTTCCGCGCCGAGGGGCTGCTGCCGCGCGCCGTCGACACCGCCGCCCTCGAGATCTGGGCACCTCCTGTGCGCTGACCGGTCCGAAAACTCTGAGGCGGATCGAGGAACTGGTCCTGCTTCGGGCGGTGCCTCGGCGATGCAGGATGCCCAGTGATCGGAGACGATGCCCGGGTCTTCCCTGTTGCGCGGATATATTTCCGCCCCACGGGCGCCGCAGTTCCAGACCCGCTTGCGGAACACTTGCGGAACGCTTACCATGTTCGCGATTTGTTTCCGGAGCGCGCCAGCGCGGGGATGAGAGTGTCACATGCTCACGCGTAAGCAGTTGGACCTGCTCCGCTTCATTCAGCAGAGAATGCGCGAGACGGGCGTCCCCCCGTCCTTCGACGAGATGAAGGACGCCCTCGATCTCAAATCGAAATCGGGCATCCACCGGCTGATCACGGCGCTGGAGGAGCGCGGCTTCCTGCGCCGTCTGCCGAACCGGGCCCGGGCGATCGAGGTGATCCGCATCCCCGACGCGGTGACCGGGCCCGTGGCGGCCGCGCCCGTGCCGACCGCCGAGGTCGTGCGGTTCAACCCCAGCGTGGTCGAGGGCGGGCGCGCCCACGAGCCGAAGCGGCCCGCCGGCATCCCCGCGATGACGATGGCGTCGGACGAGAGCGGCCAGTCGGTCAGCGTGCCGGTGATGGGCCGGATCGCCGCCGGTACGCCGATCTCGGCGATCCAGAGCCAGAGCCGCTCGGTGGCGATGTCGCCGGACTTCCTCGCCAGCGGCGAGCACTACGCGCTCGAGGTGCGCGGCGACTCGATGATCGAGGCCGGCATCCTCGACGGCGACCTCGTGGTGATCCGTCGCCAGGAGACCGCCAATACCGGCGACATCATCGTGGCGCTGATCGACGACGAGGAGGCGACCCTCAAGCGCCTGCGCCGCCGCGGCTCCTCGATCGCGCTGGAAGCCGCCAACCCGGCCTACGAGACCCGGGTGCTCGGGCCGGACCGGGTGCGGATCCAGGGCCGGCTGGTGAGCCTCGTCCGCAAGTATTGAAGGACAGGACGGGGCGGACCGGATGCCGGCCCGCCCCGTCCTCCTTCAGAATCCTCGTGAGCCGCCCGCGCCCTCAGGCGGTCCGGCTGAAGACCCGCGACGCCGTCGGGAAGCCGGCGGCGGCCTGCTCGTCGAGGCCGAGATTGGCGGCGAGCAGGTGGCGCGGCGCCTGGGCGAGCCAGCCCGCCAGCGACGTCTCGCTGTAGACCCCGCTGTCGTGCACGCCGACGATCTCGGCCGTCCCGGTCCCGATATTCTCGACGGAATGCCCGCAGGCCCGCGGGATGTAGGCGCAGTCGCCCGGGCCCAGCTCCGCCACGGCCAGGCGCTTGTCCGGCCCGAACAGGGTCACGCGGGTGCGCCCCCGCAGGACGTAGTGCCACTCGTTCGCGCCCGGATGCCAGTGCGGGGTGTGGATCGCGCCGGGCGCGAGCCGCACGAGGAGACCCGTCATCCCCGCCGAGACCGGGAAGGCGCTCGCGGGCGCCACCCGCATCGTGCTGCCGGCGGCATCCACGATCGTGTCGCTCCCCGCCAGCCCGTAGCGATGCGACCGCGACGGCGCGAGCGGCCGCTCGGCCCGCGCGGCCGGGGCGTCGAGGGGCAGGACGGGGCCCTGCATGATGTAGGTCTCGCCCGGGGGCAGGGCTGCCAGCGTCGCCTCCGGCACGCCGAGGGCGTGGCCGAGGATCGCCGGATCGAGGCGGCTCATCCAGTCGGAGAGCCCGAAGGTGCCGTGCTCGCCGTAGAGGCCGTCGTCGAAGGCGAGGATCGCGTGGCACGGCTCGGTCCCGAGGGACTGGATCGCGTGGGCGTGGCCGCCGGGAAAGTACCAGGTGTCCCCGGGCGCGAAGTTGACGACCTCCATCTCGCCGGCGGCGTCGATCACCGTCGCCTGGCAATGCCCGGCGACGATGTAGCCCCACTCGGCGGAGGTGTGCCAATGCATCTCGCGCACGCCGCCCGGGTTGAGGAACAGGTGCGCGCCGGCGATCCCGGTGGCGATGGGGAGCTGGCGGGTCGTGACGTCGCGGGCCCAGCCGCCCGAGGTCGCCTTGATCGGCCCGGCGTCGAGCGAGATGGTGAAGGCCGGCGCCGCCCCCGCCTTGTGGGGAATCGTGCGCAGGAAGGTGCCGGCCGGGGCGACGTCGGCGCCGGCGGCGTGACCGTCATCGGCCGCGGCGAAGGCGCCGCCGACGGCGAAGCTGCTGCCCGCGGCCAGGGCTCCGAGGAAGACGCGGCGGCTGGTCTGGTCCATGAAGCCCTCTCGACGAAAGGGCGCGATGTCGCGACGAGTCCCGCTCGACCGAGGCGCCCAATCGCATGATCAGCGTTCCGGATCGACTGGGCGTCCTCCGTTTGGGGGACACTCAACCGGTGATTCGACTTCCGGGCGATGATTTTCGGAAGTCGATCGGCCCGCCGGCGGTCGTCACGACTTCCATCCCCTCAATGTGCGCTGCCCGTCGCCACGAACTTGAACAGGAACACGCCCGCGATCACCCACACCACCGGCTTCACGTCGCGGAAGCGGCCGGTGAGCAGCTTGATCACCGCGTAGGTGATGAAGCCGAAGGCGACGCCATTGGCGATCGAGTAGGTGAAGGGCATGAGCAGCGCGGTGACGCAGGCCGGCAGTACTTCGGTCAGGTCGTCCCAGTCGAGATCGACCAGCTCGTGCAGCATCAGGCAGGCGACGTAGAACAGGGCCGGCGCCGTGGCGTAGGTCGGGACCGAGCCGGCGAGCGGCGCGAAGAACAGGCAGGCGAGGAACAGCACCGCCACCGTCGCGGCGGTGAGCCCGGTGCGCCCGCCTTCCTCGACGCCGGACGCGCTCTCGAGATACGCCGTGGTGCTCGACGTGCCGAGCAGCGAGCCGACGAAGATCGAGGACGAATCCGCCATCAAGGCCTTGTCGAGGCGCTCCATCTTGCCCTCCGTGAGGAGGCCCGCCCGGTTGGCGACGCCCATCAGGGTGCCGGTGGCATCGAACAGCTCGACCAGGAAGAACACCAGGATCACGTTGAGCAACCCGCCCGACAGCGCGCCCTTGATGTCGAGGGCGAACAGGGTCGGGGCGATCGAGGGCGGCAGCGAGGCGATGCCCTGGAAGGTGTTGTCGGCGACGACGAAGCTCAACGCCGTGACCGTCAGGATGCCGGCCAGCAGCGCACCCCGCACCTTGCGCACCGAGAGCACCGCGACGATCAGGAAACCCAGCACCGCCAGCACCGTGCTCGGCTTGTGCAGGTCGCCGAGGGTGACGAAGGTCGCCGGGCTCGCCGCCACCACGCCCGCGCTCTTGAGCGCGATGATCGCCAGGAAGAGCCCGATGCCAACCGTGATGGCGATCCGCATCGAGCGCGGGATGCCCTCGACGATGATCCGGCGCAGGCCCGTCAGCGTGACGACCATGAAGAGCAGGCCGGAGATGAACACCGCCCCGAGCGCCGCCTGCCAGGTGTACCCCATCTGGAGCACCACCACGTAGGCGAAGTAGGCGTTGAGCCCCATGCCGGGGGCGAGCGCGATCGGGTAGTTGGCGTAGAACGCCATCACCAGCGAGCCGATCGCTGCGACGAGGCAGGTGGCGACGAACACCGCCCCTTTGGGCATCCCGGCATCGCCGAGGATGTTGGGGTTGACGAAGACGATGTAGGCCATCGTCAGGAAGGTGGTCAGCCCGGCGAGCAGCTCCGTGCGCACAGTGGTGCCGTGGGCCGAGAGCGCGAAGGTGCGCTCCAGGAACCCTCCGTGAGAGGGACCGGTCGGTCGGGTCAGCCGGTCGTCGCGCTTCAGGTCCATCTCGCCTCCTTGCCGCTCTGGGTCGCGTCGCTGATCTGTCGGTAGATCCGGTCGGGCGCGAAGGGCGTCGCGGTCAGCCGCGCGCCGGTCGCGTCCCGGATGGCGTTGGCGAGCGCCGCCGCCACGGGGTTGAACGGGCTCTCGCTCATCGACTTGGCGCCGAGCGGCCCGACCGTGTCATGGGTGTCGGCGAAGATCACCTCGGTGCGCGGCACGTCGGCGATGGCCGGGACGTGGTAGGTGCGCAACGACGGGGTCGCGACCCGGCCCTCCTCGTCGATCCGCAGGTCCTCGTAGAGCGCCGCGCCGAGCGCCTGGGCGACGCCGCCCTCGATCTGGCCGCGGCACTGCACCGGGTTCATCACCCGTCCCGCATCCGCCGCGTGGACGCTCCGCAGGATGCGCACCTCGCCCGTCCCCGGATGCACCGCTACCTGGAAGCCCTGGACGTTGAACGCCACCGAGCGCGGCGAGCCGTCGGCGTGCCCGAGAGCCTCCGCGGGGCCGAGCTCGGCGAGCGGCACCCGCGCCTCGCCCGAGACGGCGAAGGCGCCGTCGAGCCGGCAGGCGGCGGGATCGACCCCGAGGCGGGCGGCGGCGCGCTCGCGCAGGGTCGCGGCCAGGCCTTCGGCGGCGCGCAGGGTCGCCTGGCCGGCCACCACGATGCCGGTGCTGCCATAGGCGCCGGTATCGTGCCCGACGGCGTCGGTGTCGCCCTGGCGCAGGGCGATCCGGTCGGGCGTGGTGCCCAACGCTTCCGCGGCGATCTGGCCGTGCACCGTCGAGGTGCCGTTGCCGAACTCGACCGTGCCGACGCGCAGGGCGTAGTGCCCGTCCGCGTCGAGGGCGATGCGGCTTTGCGCGAAATGACCGCGGGGCGGGATCGTGTCGATCATCGCGAGCGCCATGCCGGATCCCGTGCGCCAGCCCGGCGGCGCGGGGGGAGGGGGCGTGGACAGGGCCTCGGCGACCCGGTCGAGGCATTGGTCGAGGCCGTAGCTGCCGTACCGGACGTCGTGCGGCTCCAGGCTCGTCGAGACCATCGGGTCGCCGGGGCGGATCACGTTGCGCCGCCGCAGCTCGACCGGATCGAGGCCGAGCGCCCGGGCGAGCTCGTCCATGGCGGATTCGACCGCGAAGATGGTCTGGCTCAACCCGTAGCCCCGGAACGCGCCGGCCGGCAGGGTGTGGGTGTGGACGGCGGTGCCGTCGACCCGCTTGTTGGCGCAAGCGTAGACCGCGATCACCTCGTTGCAGCCGTGATGCAGCACGCCGCCGGCATGGTTGCCGTAGGCGCCGGTATTCGACAGCACGTCGAGGGCGATCGCCGTCAGGGTACCGTCGCGGCGGGCCCCGAGGCGCACCCGCACCCGCATCGGGTGGCGGGTGGTGGTGGCGGTGAACTGCTCGGCGCGGGTCAGCTCCCAGCGCACCGGCCGGCCGGTCGCCATGACGGCGAGCGCCACCAAGTCCTCGGTCAGCATCTCCTGCTTGCCCCCGAAGCCGCCGCCGACCCGGCCGCACTCGACCCGGACCTTTTCGCGCGGGAGATCGAACAGGGCGCACAGCGCGTCGCGGGTGAGGAACGGCACCTGGGTGCTGGAGCGGATGACGAGGCGCCCAATCGGATCGCGCCAGCCGATCGCCGCGTGGGTCTCGAGATGCGCGTGCTGGACCCGCTGCGACCAGTAGGTGCCCTCGTGCACCACCTCCGCCGCGGCGAGGCCGGCCGCGACGTCGCCGACCTCGCCATGGGCCTCGGCGGCGAGGTTGGGATGGGGGTGCAGCGGGGGCGCGTCCTCGCCGGTCGGGCGCGCGCCGTGGACGAGGGCTGCGTCGGGGTCGAGGGCGCGCTCGGGATCGAGGCAGGCCGGCAGCACCGCGTAGTCGACGCGCAGGGCCCGGCAGCCGGCCTCCGCCGCCGCCTCGCTCTCGGCGATCACCGCCGCGACGCGCTGGCCGACGAAGCGCAGCACCGGATCGAGCACCCGCGTGTCGCTGGCGTCGTCGCCGGGGTTCTGGTGCCGGGCGGTGGAGAACAGCCGATCCGGCGCGTCGGCGTGGGTGAGCACCCGCACCACCCCGGGGAGTGCCAGGGCGGCGCTCGCGTCGATGCGCAGGATACGGGCATGGGCGTGGGGCGAGCGCAGCACCTTCAGGTGCAGGGCGCCGGGCACGTCGAGGTCGAGGGTGTAGCGCGCCCGGCCGCTCACCAGGGCGGCGCTGGCCGGGGCCGGCGCGCTGTGCCCGCATCCCGGCGGAGCAACACCGTCGATCCCCGCGATCCCGGGCGAGATCGCCGCGATCGCGTCGGCGATCGACCGGTAGCCGGTGCAGCGGCAGAGGTTGCCCTTCAGCGCCGCCGGCAGGTCCCGCCGCTGGCCCTGGTCGAGGGCGGCCGCCGTCATCACCATCCCGGAGGTGCAGAAGCCGCACTGGAACGCTTGCGCGGCGACGAAGGCCGCCTGCACCGGGTGCAGCGCGTCGGGCACGCCGCCCTCCGGCGCGCAGGGGCCGGCGAGCCCCTCGACTGTCGTGATGCTCCGCTCCGCCGCCCGGAAGGCCGGCACCAGGCAGGAATGGAGCGGCTCGCCGTCGACATGCACCGTGCAGGCGCCGCAATCGCCGGCGTCGCAGCCCTTCTTGACCCCGAACCAGCCGAGCTCGCGCAGCAGGGTGCGCAGGCATTGCCCGGGGCGGGGATCCGCCTCGTGCACCGTTCCGTTGACCGTCAGCCGCATGCGCCGCCCCCCATGAGCTCGGCCCGGGCCTCCTCGGCGAGGAGCCCGGTGACGTGGCGGCGCCAGTCCGGCGCCCCGTGGACGTCGTCGTACCAGAGGCCGTCGGGGATCGCGGCCTGAAGCGCCGCCGCCAGCGCCCCGGCCTCCGGCAGGGCGGGGAGGTCGATCCGCACCGGGCGCCGGGTCGCGGCCGTCACCGTGAGGGCGAAGGCGCCGGCAGGGTCGAGCGTGGCGATGGCGAGCGCGCCGGAGCGGCCGTTGGGACTGAGGGAGAGGCGCCGGAAAGCGGCGCGCCGCCGCAAGGCCGCCGCGGGCAAGACAATCTCCCGCAGGATCTCGCCGGGCCGGAGCGCCGTCTCCTGCGGCCCGCGCACCAGGTCACGGACCGGCAGGGTCCGCTCGCCGCCCTCCGGCGTCCAGATCAGACTGAGCCCGTCGAGGGCGACCGCGAGGGCGATCATCGGCCCGGCGGGAAGCGCGAGGCAGAGGTTGCCGCCGACGGTCGCGGCGTTCCAGACCTTGAACGAGCCGAGCAGCGCCCGGCAGCAGAGCCCGACCAGGGGCGCGGCGGTGAAGGCGGCCGGCAGCGCGATCCGGTCGAGGGCCGCGATGGTGCAGGTCGCGGCGATCCGCAGGTCCGCCTCGCCCACCGTGAAGGGCTCCCAGCCGAGGGAGGGCAGGTCGACGAGCCGGCTCAATCCCTCCTGCGGCTCGGAGAAGAGCCAGGTTCCGCCGGCGAGCCAGGCATCGCCCGGCCGCCAGGGCGGCAGGCCGGACCGGGCGCGGGGCGCCACAACCTCCGTGATGCTGTTGAGGTCCATGAGCCGTCTCGCGCGCCTCCCGCCTGCGCCCCCCGGACGGGGCCGCGACTACCCTAAGGCAAGATCGCGTCCAAGGGGCAGGGGCCCGGCCGGCGTCCCGGCCAGCGTCCCGGAAAATGTCGCGGGCGGACCGGGGCCGGCCGCGCCGCCTCGTCCCGGGCCACGGCGCGAAGCAAGCCGGCGAACCGGACCCCTGTTGAGATTTTAAGAATTTATTAGCAATTTGATTGACTTTGGCAAGTCGTTAACCCACTTATCGCGCATCTCGGGACGATGAACAGGTCGCCGACATGTCGAAGCTAGAAAAGTTGACTTATGGCTTTACGTTGAGGAGAGATACGGGGACGAAAGACATGCAATCGGTTTCTCGCAGCGGTGCGGATTTCATCACGTCCGAGGCGCCGCGGATCGACTTGGCGTCGACGCGAAAGACGATCCGTCCCGGCGGGAAACGGGCGTCTCAATTCAATCCTGGGTTGATAATAAAGTCGTTCAACACCTGGGCTTTCAAGCGCGAACAGCCCGGCAATCCCGAGCGGCTGGTGCCGGCGGTCACGGCCGCGGTCGCGGCCGGGCGCCCGCTCGACTTCGTGCTGTATTGGGGCAAGGGCCCGCGCGCCGAGATCGCCGCGCCCGATCTCGCCTGCCTCGACTATCTCGGCCAGATGGCCGAGCGGGTGCGCCAGGCCTACGCGCCGGGAGCGGTGTTCCGGCTGATCTTCACCGACACCCACGCGGCCCTGAACGGGCACCCGGCCGCGGCGGCGGATGCCTATTTCGGCGCCATCGATGCCGCCGCGCAGGCCCGCGGCTTCGCCAGCGCCCGGCTCAGCGACGTCGTCGCCTTCGCCCGCGAGATCGGGGCGGACACGCCCGAGGAGGAGCCCTCCGGCGAGATCCTGGCGAGCCTGATCGCCTGCGCGGCCAAGTGGTACCGTGGCGAGGGCTCCACCGAGCAGGGCGCCCTCGACTATTACCGCATGAACATGGTCGAGAAGACCGCCATGGCGGCGGCCTTCCCGGAGGCGGTGTTCGTCACCTTCAACGGCAGCGAGTTCCGCGACCTGTTCCCGGCCACCATGCCGATCTTCTACATGTACTCCCTGCGCCGCGGCGTCGGCGTGAAGCCCTGGTTCATGAGCGCCCAGGCGGAGGCCGTCCCCGCCGCCCCGCCGCCGGCCGCCTGAATCCCGCCGCGAGGGCGGCGCCCGAGCGTCCCGCGCCGCCCCACGTCGTCGAATCGTGCCGCACCGGCGGGCGGGTGCCCGCCCTCGCCGGATGAGTCGTCTTGCGCCGGAGATCCCCCATGCACAGCGCCCCGCGCGCCCCGGCCCCCGATCGGGCGCCGGCGCAGGCCGCCCGCCCCGCCGACAACGTTCCCCTCGGCATCGCGCTGATGATCGGCGCGACGGTGCTGCTGACGCTGTCGAACGCCTTGTCCAAGCACCTCGTCGCCCATTACCCGGTCGGCGAGGTGATGTTCCTGCGCTCAGGCCTCGCCTTCGGGCTGGTCTGCGCCTTCCTGCTGCCGGCGACGGGGCTCGGGGTGTTCCGCACCAGGCGGCCCGGGGCCCACGTCGCCCGCGGGCTGTCGCAGGCGGTCTCCCAGACGCTGACGGTGCTGGCGCTCGGGCTGATGCCGCTCGCCGGCGTCACGGCGATCGGCTTCTCGGCCCCGCTCTTCGCCGCCGTGGTGGCGATCCTCTGGCACAAGGAGGCGTCGGACCCGGTGCGCTGGGGCGTGCTGATCGTCGGCTTCCTCGGCGTGCTGGTGGTGACCAATCCGGGCGCCGATTCGCTGCAGGTCGGGGCGCTGTTCGCGCTGGGCAACGCCGTGATGTACGGCACCGTCACGGTGGCGGTGCGGGGCATGGCCAAGACCGAGGGGGCCGGCACGCTGCTGATCTGGCAGATGGCCGTGATGGCGGCGGCGCACGCGATGCTGCTGGTCTTCGGCTTCCGCTGGCCGAGCGGTCCCGACGCCGTCCTGTTTGCGCTGCTCGGCGCCTCCAATGTCGGCGCGCAGTATCTCTGGACCCGGGCGCTCGCCTCGGCCCCGGCGACCGCGGTGTCGCCGTTCTACTACCTGATGCTGGTCTGGGGCATGGGCCTCGGCTACCTCGCCTTCGGCGAGGTCCCGACCCCGCACCTCGTCGTCGGCGGCGCGATCGTGGTGGCGGCCGGTGCGCTCCTCCTCTGGCACGAGACCTGGACGCGCCGGCGCGCCAGCGCCCCCCCGCGGCTCGCCCGCCCGGCGGTGGTCCGGCTGCACCGGCCCGCGGTGCTCGGTTTGTCGAGGGATTTTGTGGCGTGAGGGGGTGGGAGGTCCCTTCCACGCCAACGCCGCGGGTTTCTCGGGGCGGATGTGCAGCTCCGATCTATCCTGAGAGCCCCTGTTGGACTTGCCCGACCGGGTTCTACCGCCCTCCGCGTCATTCCGGGGCCGCGCAAGCGGAGCCCGGAATCCAGAACCGCGGATGCTGGAGAATCGAGCGGAACGTTCGGAGCCGTGATCGGCAACACCTGAGTTTCCGGATTCCGGGCTCCGCTTGCGCGGCCCCGGAATGACCCGGAGGGTTTCAGGATCGTCGAGCGAGTCGAACGGGCTCCCGAGTCCTCCGCCAGCCACCCATCACGCCGCCAACGTCTTCGCCTTCTGGTGCTCGGCGCTCCAGCGCGCGATCAGCGCCTGCGCCTCCCCGGCCGGCACCGGGCGGCTGAACAGGTAGCCCTGGACCTCGTCGCAGCCGAGGAGTGCCAGGACGCGCTGCTGGTCGGGCGTCTCGATGCCCTCGGCGGTGGTGCGCATGCCGAGCACCCGGGCGATGTCGATGACCGCGCGGACGATCGCGGCGTTCTGCGCACCCGTGCCGAGCCCGGTGACGAAGCTGCGGTCGACCTTGATGCGGTCGAACGGGAAGCTCCTCAGGTAGTTCAGCGAGGAGTAGCCGGTGCCGAAATCGTCCATCGCCACGTGCAGGCCGAGCGCCTTGAGGTCGCGCAGGATCGCGAGCGTGCCCTCGCCGCTGTCGAGCAGCATCTGCTCGGTGATCTCGAGCTCGAGGCGGTGGGCCGGCAGGCCGGTCCGCTCCAGCACCCCGCGCACCGTCCCGACGAGGTCGGGGCCGGTGAACTGCACCGGCGACAGGTTCACGGCGATCTTCAGCCGCTCGGGCCAGGTCGCGGCCTGGCGGCAGGCCTCGGTGAGGGACCACTCGCCGATGGCGTGGATTAGGCCGCATTCCTCGGCGATCGAGATGAACAGGGCGGGCGGCACGTTGCCCCGCACCGGGTGGCGCCAGCGCGCCAGCGCCTCGAACCCGGCGATCTCGCCGGTCTTGAGCACGACCGAGGGCTGGTAGTGCAGCTCCAGTTCGCCGCGCTCGATCGCCCGGCGCAGGTCGCTCTCGAGCTGGCGGCGCTCCTCCAGCCCCTCGCTCATCTGCCGGTCGTAGAACCGGACCGTGCCGCGCTTACCCGCCTTGACGGCGTAGAGCGCGAGGTCGGCGGCGATCAGGATGTCGTCGGCGGAGGCACCGTCCTGCGGCCCGACCGCGATGCCGATGCTGACGCTGCAGCGGATCTGGTGGCTGCCGATCTCGAACGGCGCCAGGACCGCCGCGGCGATCGCCTGCGCCGTCGCCTCGAGCGCCGCCCGGTCGCCGGCGCGGGGCACGAGCAGCGCGAACTCGTCGCCGCCGAGCCGCGCCAGCATCTGGTCGGGGGCGAGGGTGGCGGCGAGCCGGTCGCCCACCGCCTGCAGCAGGTGGTCGCCGACCTTGTGGCCGAGGGTGTCGTTGACGAGCTTGAAGCGGTCGAGGTCGAGGAACATCACCGCGTAAGCGGCGCCGGGCGCCGCCCGCGCGGCCTCGGCCCGCGCCTCGAGGGAGGCGCGGAACACCCGGCGGTTCGGCAGGTCGGTCAGGGGATCGAGGGAGGCGAGGCGCACGACCCGGGCCTCGGCCTCGGAGCGCTTGGCCTCGATGCGCAGGAGCTTCTCCACCGCGATCCCGACGAGGAGCGTCAGCACGGCCGCCATCAGCGCGTCGGTCCGCAGGGTGGCGCGGGCGTCCTTGAAGATCTCGTCCTCCGGCACGCTGACGCTCACCCACAGGGGCTGCTCGCGCACCTTGCGGATCGTCACGAGCCGGTTCTCGACCCCGTCGGGCATCTCGACGGTGAAGGTGCCGGACCGGCCCGAGCGGATCTTCCGGTAGGTCTCCGTGCGGGTGAGGTCGGCGCCGACCCCGAAGCCGCCGCCGACGCCGCCGCTCGACCGCACCACCCCGTCGCTGCCGATGAGCGAGATCGAGGCCGGGGTGCCGAGGTCGATCTTGTCGTAGAACTGGGTCAGGTGGCTCGGGTTGAGCGAGGCCACGACCACGCCGCCGAAGCGTCCGTCCGGCCCGAGGAAGCGGCGGCTAAACTGGACCGAGACCCGGCCGCTCGCCCGCCCGATCACCGGGCGGCTGATGTAGAGCACGTCGTCGGCGCTCTCGACGTGAATCCGGAAGTGGTCGCGGTCGCTGAGGTCGGTGGCCGGCGGCGGCTGCGGCCCGGCATTGGTCGCCCGCATCACCCCGTCCGGCCCGATGATCGCCACCTGCACGATGATCTCGCTCAGGAGGTCGGTCGTGTTGACGATCGTGCCGTAATCCTCCCGGCCGGCGCGGTTCTCGATGCTGCGGCGCATGTAGAGCAGGGACTTGTCGATCTCGCCGATCGAGCGCAGCACGTTCTCCTCGAACACCATCGCGAAGTTGTGCGTCGTGCGCTCGGATTCCTGCACCGCGTCCCGGACGTCGCCCCGGTGCTTGACCGCGACGCCGATCCACAGCAGCGCCACCACGACCAGGCCGAGGATCACGGGCCCGCGGCGCTCCGCCAGGAATCGGGGAAATTGCTTGAGGTGCAGGGTCATCCCGGCTCGTCCAGCGGCTTCGGTCGCCGCATTATGCAATGCGAAAGTTATCGGTATCTGAATCCGACCGTACCATTCCGACGATTTCGCCTGCTGACACAGTGTAATAGCTTGGGAATTTGGGGCCTCGACTGGCGATTTTCTTGGAATTTTCGACGTTTTGTTGCTTGTATAGCCTGGTCGAGATCGTGCTGTGAGCGCCTGCCGGCGGATCACCGCACGACAAACCAGCGGACGCTCACCGCCGATGCAAGTCGATGCAGGGTAATGCAACCGAAGGTAGCGAAAACTTCAGTTGCGTCATCGGCGTCGCGGGTCGAGTCCGCGCGTTCGAAGCGTGTGACAACTGGGAGTCGAGTCGACGACGTAGTCGATCGGGCGCGTTTCGATCAATGGGCCCGCTCCAATCGCCGTGCCCGCCGCTGCCTCGGCCGCCGACGTCCTGCCAGCGTCTTCCCGGCCGCCATGGCGAGTTGAGGCAGCGTATTCGAAACGTCTGTGGCGGAGCCGGCAATGGAGCACGGTCCGTATTCCGGTCTCCGGCCGGGCTGATCCGGCCGATGCCCGATCCCGATGCCGTCGGAATCGATGGGGTTCGACGGGTTTTGCGCTCGGCTCCGATGCGGCCGGGCGGGACGAGCTGTCGGGCTCAGGCGCGGCGCAGGCGGCGCCAGCCGAGGACTGTGCCCGAGGCCGCGATCACCAGCCCGAGGGCGCTGAACGCGACGATGACCGTCAGCCGCGCCGCCGGGTGCTGCGACAGGGGCCCGGCATCGAGGGTGTGCAGGGCATCGAACAGCCAGCGATTGGCCCGCCCGCTGCGGTCGGTCCGCCCGAGGATCGCCCCGGTCGCCGGATCGATGTGGAACCAGGTCGCCGCCGGGTCGTCGAAGGCGAGGCGCAAGACCGGCAGGGGCGGGGCGCCGTGGCGGTCGTACCAGTAGGCGTCCGGCGCCGTGAGGCGGGTCACCGCGCCGGGCCTCGCCCCCGGCAGCATCGCGCCGGCCGCCGCCACGATCGTCGCGGGCGCCAGCGCCGTGCCGCAGCACGGGGCCGCACCATTGGGACCGGTGGCGACGACGACGGGCCGGCCGCCGATCCACGCGGCATCGAGCGCGACGCTGCCGGCGGGCGCCCGGACGAGGTCGTCGAGGCCGAGGGGGAAGACCGGCGCCGCCTGTCCCGCATAGGCCGCCCGCATGGCGGCGTCGGGCGTCCGCGGTCCGAACCAGCCGCGCGGGTTCATCGACAGCCAGCCGCTGACGAGGAAGGTGACGACGACGAGGCCGCCCGCCACCCCCGCGAGATGGTGCCAGGCCGCCCAGCCCCGGTAGGGGGTGAGCCGGCCGCGCATCAGCCGGACGAAGCCGAGGGCGTAGCCGCTCAAGGCCCCAGCGAGCGTGATCCCGGAGAGCCACAGCACCACGTCCTGCCACAGGCCTGCCCGGGCGCGCAGCGGCGTGAGGTAGACCCAGTGGATGATCGCGCCGGCCCAGTTCCACACCCGCTCGGTCCGGGTGGTGTCGAGGGCGAGCTCACCCGTGGCGACCGACAGGTAGAGCTCGGTCCCGGCCGCGTCGCCGAGCGCCACGCGCCGGAACGGCCGCAGGGGATCGTAGCGCGCCGTCACGGTCCACTGGTCGCGGGTGACGGGGCCGAGATCGGCGACGCGACGGGCGAGGGGATGGGCCGCGGCGAGGGCCGCGGCGCTCTCCGCCGTCAGGAGCGGGAACGGTGCGCCGGTCGCGGCCGAGAGCACCCGGCGCCGGCCGTCTCGCTGGGTGATCCAGTAGGCGGGCTCGGGCCCCCGCATCGCCAGGGTGAGGGTATCGGGGAAGGCGGGCGCGCCCAATTGAGCCAGCGCTTCCTGCGGCGTCAGCCGCACGGCGTCGAGGCGGAGCGGGCCGGATGCCGCGATCCGCTCGGCCTGCGTGAGGACGGGGAACCCGACGGCCAGCATCACCAGCCCGGAGGAGAACCAGGTGACGACGAAGAGCCCGGTCGCGATGCCGAGCCAGCGGTGGCCGAGATGCAGCCACCGCTTCAGGCGCTTGCGCAAACCCCGCATCAGAAGGTGACGTGGTAGGCGAGCTCGACCGAGCGCGGCCGGCCGAGCAGCCAGGAATTGCTGTTGCCCGAGATCGCGTAGAGCTGGTCGGTCAGGTTGTAGCCGCGCAGCGACAGGCGCGAGGTCGGCGTCACCTGCCAGTCCAGGCTGGCGTTCACGAGCGTGTAGGCCGGCCGCCTGACCGTGTTGCCGAAGTCGCTGAACACCGGCCCGACATCGTTGACCCCGAGGCGTGCCACCCAGCCCGGCGCGAAGGCGTAGGAGAGCCAGACATTGGTGACCCGTTGCGGCACGTCGACCGGCACCTTGCCGGCGAACGACACCAGGCCGGCGTCGGTATTCTGCGAGAAGGTGTCGTAGCGGGCCCGCAGCAGGGCGGTGTTGGCCTCGATGCGCCACTGCTCCGACAGCTGGTAGGCGAAGGCGACCTCGATCCCGCGGGAGGATTGGCTTCCGACCGCCGCGACCTCCGTCGGCCGGCCGGGAATCGGGCTCAGCAGGTTGTCCTTGCGGATGTGGTAGGCCGCGAAGGTCCACTCGCCGCGCCCCCCGTCGAACAGGCCCTTGGCGCCGGCCTCGACCTGTTCCCCGGTGGCGAGCTGGAACTGCGCCTGCGGCACGCTGGTGGTGATCAGGCTGCCGAGCGGATCGGCGGCGGTGGCGTATTGCGCGTAGAGGGCGAGGTCGGGCGTCGGGGTGTAGATCGCCGCGACGCGGGTGCTCACCGAGTCGAAGGTCTTCTCGAAGGCGGTCCCTGCCAGCGGCCGGCTCACCGCGACCGTCGGCGCGTCGTAGCGCAGGCCCGTCACCAGGGCGAAGTGCGGCGTCAGCTCCAGCCGGTTCTCGGCGAAGACCGAGGCCTGGCGGGTGCGCGAGACGATGTCGGTGCGGGTGCCGGCGAGGTTGATGAAGCGCCCTTGCGCGAAATTGAACGGATCGACGACGCTCTCGCCTCCGAACGGCGAATTGCTGTCGCGCCGGAAATCGATGTGGTTGACGTCGAAGCCGATCACCGTCGCACTCTTAAAGCCGAACAGGCTGCCGCGGAAGGTCGCGTCGAGGCGGTTGCCGATCTGCTCCTCGTGGTGGCGGATCTCGATGTAGTCGCTGCGGCCGATCAGGCCGGTCGCCGGCTGGTAGGTGTATTGCTCGACGTCGCGCCAGTGCCGCTCGGTGGAGAGACGATAGGCGGTATTGCGCACCGTGATGTCGGGGCTGGGATTCCACTCGGTGCGCAACTGCGTCCAGTTGTCGAACCAGGCGATCTGCGAATCCTGGATGTTGTAGTTGGTGAAGCGCAGGCGATCGGGCACCCGCGTGCCGACGAGGGGCGAGCCCCAGTAGCGCGTCGGCTCGTTGTAGCCGAGGTCGTGCGAGAGGGTGACGCTCAGGTCGGGGGCCGCCCGCCAGGTCACCGCCGCCGAGAGGGCGAGATTGCGGAAGTCGCCGTCGGGCTTGACCCAGCCGTCGGCCCGGTTGCCGCTGAGGTTGAGCCGGTAGGCCAGGTCCTCGCCGACCGGACCGCCGGTATCGAGAGCGAGGCGCGCGACGCCGTCGGAGCCGATCGCCGCCCGCGCCTCGCCGACGGGGACGAAGGTCGGCTTCTTCGGCACCACGTTGATGATGCCGCCGATCGCGCCCTCGCCGTAGAGCACCGAGGCCGGGCCGCGCAAAACCTCGATCCGCTCCGCCGACCAGGTGTCGAACGGGAAGGTGACGGTGCCGACCCCGACATAGAGCCGCGTGCCGTCGTAGAGCTGCTGCACCGAGCTCGGCCCGACGAAGCCCCGGGCGGCGAAGGAGTGGTTGCCGTTGCCGGGCGAGGCGACGCTGGTGATGCCGACGGCGTTCTGGGTCACCGCCTCCTCGAGCGTATTCTGGCCCCGGGCCCGGACGGTCTCGCCGCTGATGATGTCGAGGCTCGCCGGGGTCTCGAGCGGGGTGAGGCCGAGGCGGGAGCCTGAGCGCGACGGCGTCGCGAGGTTGAGGCCGGGGGCGGCCTCCTCCCGGGAGCGGGCGCCCGCGACCTCGATGCGGTCGAGGGCGAGATCCTCCGCGGCGCCGGGGGCGGCGGCCAGCAGCGGGGCGGCGAGGGTGGCGGCGAAGGTCGTCGAGCGGCGGGCGCGATGCGCGTGCATGATGGTGTCCGGGGCGGGCTTCCGCTCCGTCCGTAGCTGGTCTCGCCGCATATGTAACGTTATAAAGTTACATATCTTCCGATCCGGACGACGCCCAGGCGGCGTCGCACGCAACCTGTCGGCGGGCTGGGGGAGGGCGGGACCGGGCATGGCGGGACGGCGCAGGGCTGTGGCACGTCACCGCGAACGACAGCGGGACGGGGGCATGGCGCCCTCGCCTCGACACCCATCAGGACACCCCGCCCGACGTGCTCGCGTGTGACCACGGCTGACGGCAGGTCTCCTGGCTCACGGGTCAGCGCCTGCCATCGTCTTCCCAGGGACCTTTTTGGGGGTCCCCAGTGACATGAGTGATGGAAGGCTCGCCGCTCACAGTTGCGGGGGCAGCCGCGGCTTCGGGCAAGCCCTCACCGCGTTCCCTTTTGATCCCCGGAGGGAACCGTCGACGGTAAGCTTAGCCGTTCGGATACGAAGGAGCAATGGTGGTAAGGCACGCGTCCACGATGCCGGATGCGCCTTTTCGCTACCGTCCCCGGAAACCCGTCACCGCGCCAGTTCGAACGAGACGACGAGACGCCCGCCGAGAGCCGCCGTCGCTTCCTCGAGCTGCGCGATCTTCGTCCCGTAATCCGGATCGAGGATGCGCCGCACCTCGACCTCGTTCCGGCCGAGTCGCTCGGCCAGCGCAACCTTGCTCAGGCCGCTCCTGCGCCACGCGACATAGACCGACGCCTTCGCGGCCAGATGGGCCGGCAGGGAGACGGCATGCCTTTCGGACGGGCGCGGCCCATCGGGGGGCACCAGGTCCATCCCATCCTTGATGCGACCGCGCACGGCGCAGACGAGCGCCTGCTGCATCTCGCGAAGGGCGTCGGCTTCGGTCGGGCCACCGGCGATCGCCTCCGGCATCGAGGAGCAATACGCCTCGACTTCGTCGCCTTCCCGGCGCAGTTCGACGGGGTAGGTCCATCCCGTGGGCATCATCGTCACCGTTGTTTCACGTATCGGCGAATGCGAACGACGAGGGCCGCCTACAGCGCGGCCGGATCCACGTCGAGTTGATCCAGAATGCGCTTGACGCGGTGCGGGGTAAGCTCACCGCTCTGGATTGTCGTGACCCGCCCGCCCAGCCGCAATCTGTAGTGGCTTCCCTTGCCGGCATCCGTGTCGAGGGCGAAATCCAGGCCTTCCTTCTTGGCGTAGCGACGCAGCAATCGGATCAAGGCGTCCCGCTTCACCCAGCGCCTCCGCATCAATGCGACCAGCTTCGCGCGAAAACGTTCGAACGGCAAGGGCAGACGAGAATGATCGATGGAGGGCAGGGACGTCGCCGGTGCGAGCGGAATTCGTTCGGCCCGCGCCTGCCGAGCTGGGTGGAGGAACCCCCGCTTTCTCAACCACGCCGCGCGATCCCGCATCGACGCCGTCCCGCACCCCTGACATACAGGACCCCGAACCGGCCCGCCCGGGCCGTGCATAAAATCTGACAAAAAGCTCCCTGGGAGGTCCCCCGATGTCGTTCCGCTCAACGGCCGCCGGTGCCGCCGGCCTCGCCCTGTCGCTGGCCCTGAATGCCCCCGCCCTCGCGCAGGACGCCAAGGCGCCGATCAGGATCGGCGTGCTCAGCGACATGAGCGGGCCCTTCGCCGACCAGGCGGGCACCGGCTCGGTCACGGCCGCGCAGCTCGCCGTCGAGGATTTCGCCAAGGAGGCCGGCGAGCTGAAGGTCGAGGTCGTCTCGGCCGACCACCAGAACAAGCCCGATATCGGGCTCGCCACCGCCCGGCGCTGGCTCGACCAGGAGGGCGTCTCGACCATCGTCGACCTGCCGAACTCGGCGGTCGCGCTGGCGGTGTCCAACCTGATGCGCGAGCGCCACCGGGTGGCTCTGGCATCTAGCGCGCTCACCTCCGACCTCACCGGCAAGGCCTGCGCGCCGACCACCGTGCAGTGGGTCTCGGATACCTGGGCGCAGGGCTCGGCCACCGCCCGGGCCATCGCCGGGCGCGGCCTCAAGTCCTGGTACTTCGTCACCGTCGATTACGCGCTCGGCCACGCGTTGGAGCGCGACGCCACCGTGGCGCTGAAGGCCGCGGGCGGCACCGTGAAGGGGTCGAGCAAGCACCCGCTCAATGCCGGCGACTTCGCCTCGCCGCTGCTCTCGGCGCAGGGGTCGGGCGCGCAGGTGCTGGCGCTCGCCGATACGGGGGCCGACATGATCAACGCCGTCAAGCAGGCGGCGGAGTTCGGCGTGATGCCCGAGATGCGGCTTGCCGCGCTGTTCGTGCAGCTCTCCGACACCCACGCCCTCGGCCTCAAGGCGGCGCAGGGGCTGCAGCTCGCCAGCGCCTTCTACTGGGACCGCACCGACGGCACCCGCGCCTTCGCCAAGCGCTTCGGCGAGCGGATGAACGGCCGCATGCCGACCGAGAACCATGCCGGCGTCTATTCCTCGACGCTCGCCTACCTGCGGGCGGTGCGCGACACCGGCACCATCGAGGGCGAGAAGGTCGTGGCGGCCCTGCGCGAGAAGCCGATCAACGATCCGCTCTTCGGCACCGTCACGGTGCGCCAGGACGGCCGCGCGGTCCACGACCTGTTCCTGTACGAGGTGAAGGCTCCGGCCGACAGCAAGGGCCCGTACGACTACTACAAGCTCCTCGACACCGTGCCGGGCGACCAGGCATTCCGGCCGATGGCCGACGGCGGCTGCCCGCTGGTGAAGTAACGTGCGGGAGCCCATCCGGCTCGACATCGGCGGGGCCCGACCCAGATCAGGGGCTCACCCCTGTCAGACCCCGCCGAGAGTGATCCCATGTCCGACGCCGTCCTGACCCTCAACGACGGGAAGCGCATCCCCCAGCTCGGCTTCGGGGTGTGGCGGCTCTCCGACGAGGAGGCCCCGGCGGTCGTCGGCACCGCGCTGGAGGCCGGGTACCGCCTGATCGACACCGCGGCGATGTACGGCAACGAGGCCGGCATCGGCCGTGCCGTCGCCGCCTCCGGCCTGAAGCGGGAGGAGCTCTTCGTCGCCACCAAGGTCTGGAACGACCGCCACGGCTACGACGAGACCCTGCGGGCCTGCGAGGAATCCCTGAGCCGCCTCACCCTCGACTACGTCGACCTCTACCTCGTCCACTGGCCGGTGCCGCAGCGCGGCCAATACGTCGACACCTGGCGCGCCCTGATGCGCCTGCGCGAGGACGGCCGCGCCCGCTCGATCGGCGTCTGCAACTTCACGGTCGAGCACCTGAAGCGCGTGATCGATGCCACCGGCTCGACCCCCTCGGTCAACCAGGTCGAGCTGCATCCGCGCTTCCAGCAGCAGGCCCTGCGGGCCTTCCACCAGGAGGCCGGCATCGTCACCGAGGCCTGGGCGCCGCTCGGCCGCGGCGGCCTGCTGGACGACCCGGCGATCCGGGCCATCGCCGAGAAGCACGGCCGCAGCCCGGCCCAGGTCGTCCTGCGCTGGCACCTGGACGGCGGCACCGTCGCGATCCCGAAATCCGCCACGCCCGCCCGCATCCGCGAGAACCGGGAGCTCGACGGCTTCACCCTCGACGCCGAGGATCTCGCCCGCATCAACGCCCTCGACGATCCGGCCGGGCGGATGGGGCCGGATCCGGAGACGTTCGGGGCGTGAGCGCGGCTCGCGGGGCGTGAGCCCCGCTTGATCGCCGGAGCCGGACGGGCCTAGGTTTCAAGCGTCTTTCCTGTTCGCGAGGCTTGTCCGTTGAGCGGCCGCACGCCCCCCGAGACCCGCGCCGCCTACCGGCGCTTCGTCCCGATCACCACCCGCTGGGCCGACAACGACGTCTACGGCCACGTCAACAACGTGGTCTATTACGCGTTCTTCGACACGGCGGTGAACAGCGTGCTGATCGCGGAGGGCGCCCTCGAGATTGCGAAGAGCCCGGTGATCGGCCTCGTGGTCGAGACCGGGT
Organism: Methylobacterium sp. 174MFSha1.1; assembly: GCF_900116815.1. Taxonomy (NCBI): domain Bacteria; kingdom Pseudomonadati; phylum Pseudomonadota; class Alphaproteobacteria; order Hyphomicrobiales; family Methylobacteriaceae; genus Methylobacterium; species Methylobacterium sp. 174MFSha1.1. The sequence continues at coordinate 34,583 of NZ_FPCB01000054.1, forward strand.
GCCGCTACTTCCGCTCGATGGCGTTTCCCGACCGGGTCACCGCCGGGATCCGGGTCGCGCATCGCGGCACGTCGAGCGTGCGCTACGAGGTCGGGCTGTTCCGCAACGACGACGAGGACGCGGCGGCGCAGGGCCACTTCGTCCACGTCTACGTCGACCGGGCGACGCAGCGCCCGGTGCCGCTGCCGGAGGAGTTGCGGCGGGTGCTGGAGCCGCTAGCCGTGGCCGCCCCGTGAGCGGCGAGACGGATCTCGCCCGTCTCCTCGCCGGGATGCGGCCGGAGCTGCGGCCCGGTACCTACGTCTTCGCCACCCTGGACGACGGCGCGCTGCCGGCGGGCCTCGTCCCCGTGATGAGCTTCCGCGAGGCGGAGGGCACGACCCTGATCCTCCCCGAGGCGGAGGCCGCGCGGGCCGGTCTCACGAGCGCCTTCCCCTGCCGCTGGATCACGCTGACGGTGCACTCCTCGCTCGCAGCCGTCGGCTTCCTCGCCGCCGTGACGGCGCGCCTCGCCGAACGGGGGATCGCCGTCAACGCCGTCTCGGCCTTCCACCACGACCACCTGTTCGTGCCGGCGGCGCGGGCGGAGGAGGCGATGGGGGTGCTGCGGACGCTCGCCGGTTACGCCGCATCCGGATCCCCGGTCGCGGAACGTCCATAGGCTGGCCTCCACCTCCCGCGAAGGGACCTTTCGCCCCTTACGGCTTGTTGCACCCTGCGCCGCCGCTCAAGCTGCCGGCATCGCTACAGGAGGACCTGCACCATGCCGCCGCGCATCCCGCTCAGTCCCGGGGGGCCGGGCCCGCTCGGGCTCGTCGCCCTCGCCCTGGCGATCCTGGCCGCCGGCCTCCTCCTCGAAGGCCACCCGGTCGACGCCTCGGTCTCGCCGCACGTCGCGCCGGTCGAGGCGCCGGCCCGCCCGCTGCCGAGCCCGGAGACGATGCTCCGCGACCTGGCCGACCGCGACTGACGCACGACGACGCATTCCGTGACCGACCTCCTCGCCGGCAGCGCCGGCCCGCTCGGCTGGGCGGTGATCCTCGCCACCTTCCTCCTCGCCGGCTTCGTCAAGGGCGTGATCGGGCTCGGCCTGCCGACGGTGGCGGTCGGGCTGCTCGCCACGGTGATGAGTCCGGCCCAGGCCGCGGCGCTCCTGATCGTGCCGTCCTTCGTCACCAATGTCTGGCAGCTCCTCGCCGGGCCGCGTTTCGGCCCTCTGCTGCGGCGGCTGTGGCCGATGATGGCGGCGGTCGCATTCGGCACGGTGGCGAGCGCCGGGCTGATCGCCGGCAGCCGGGGGCCGGGCCCGGCGAGCGCGCTCGGCGTCGCGCTGGTGGCCTACGCGGCGACCGGGCTCGCCGGCTTGTCCTTCCGGGTGCCGGCTCGCGCCGAGCCGTGGCTGTCGCCGGTCGTCGGGCTCGTGACCGGCCTCGTCACCGGGGCGACCGGGGTCTTCGTGCTTCCCGCGGTGCCCTACCTCCAGGCGCTCCAGCTCGACCGGGACGGGCTGATCCAGGCCCTCGGTCTGTCCTTCACGGTCTCGACCGTGGCGCTGGCCGCCGGCCTCGCGCGGGAGGGCGCGCTGCCGCTCGCCGCCGGGGCCGCCTCCCTCGCCACCCTGGCGCCGGCGCTGCTGGGCATGGCGGCCGGGCAGTGGCTGCGCGGCCGGGTCTCGGCGCCGACCTTCCGGCGCGCCTTCCTGATCGGCCTGCTGCTGCTCGGCACCCACCTGGCCCTGCGGCCGTGGCTGTGACGGACGCTACTCGTCCTCGTCGTCGATGGGACGCAGGATCTGCATCCGCCGGCCCATCGGATCCTCGATGGTGGTGCGGCGCATGACCAGGAAGCCGCCGTCCTGGGCGCGGCGGATCCGGTCGGCGCGGGCATCGACCAGGAGGTCGACGTCGCGGTAGCCCGCCATCTCCGGCGGCAGCGGGCGGGCGACCCGCACCGGCCGCGGCTCCGGCCGGACGGCGGCCCGGCGCGGCGGCTCGACGACCGGGCGCCGAACGGGGCGCGCCGCGACGCGCTCGCGCCGCTCGTGCGCGCGCCGTGCGATGACCGGGCGCTCGGCCTTGCGCGGCCGCGCGGCCATCCGCGCCGGCTTCGGGGCCGGTCGCGCGGGTGTCGCGGCAGCGGGTTCGACGGCCGGGGAGACGGGCGTCTTCGCCTCCGTCACGGCCGGGGCCTCGGCCGGCCGCGAGGGTGGATCGCTCCACGGGCGCGGGGCGGCGGAGTCCTGCGCCCGCGCCGGCGGCGCGCACAGGATGCCGAGCAACAGGGCGAGGCCGACCGAGCGGCGCATTCCGTCACGCATGATCGCACCTCCGGATCGGCAGGCGCGGCCTGCCCGGCTCCTCGGTCGTCGCGGCCCAGACGCTGGGCCGCGCGACGGTCGTCGCAACCTGACCGTGTTAAGGAAGGTAGTCGCGCGCGGGACGGGCGTCCACGCGTCCGGTTTAAGAATCCACTGCGCTGTCTCATCCCGGCGCGATCCCCATCGGGACGGCCTGCGCCACCGCATCGCACGGCGATGCTGGAACTTCGTTAACCGTTCCGCGTTCCCGCGCCGCTCCCTCGCACGTGTCCGTCGGGCCCGCCCCTTGCCACCGCGACGGTACAACCTCTCCGGAACCGGGAACGATGATCCAGTTCGACACGAAGGCGTTCGCGATGGAACGGGCCGCAACCTTCGCCGCATCATACGAGGCCAGATTGCGACGGGCCGCGATGATGGTCACCCTGGCGGTCGGCGTCCCGCTGGTGCTCGCCTGGTTCGGCCTGATCGGCTGGGGCGTGCTCTGGCTCGCCCGGAGCGCGCTCGACCTGTCGGTGAGCGCCCTGGCGCTCTGAGACCCGCGGGACGGCGCGGCAGGACGGCCTCGGAAACAACCCGGGGCGGCGCGGCCCGCGGGTTGCGGGGGCGCCGGGGCAGTGCCAGGAACAGGCATCCGTTCACTGCCCGGAGTGCCCGCCATGCTGTCCATCGACCTCAATTCGGACCTCGGCGAGGGTTTCGGCGATTACCGCTGCGGCGACGACGCGGCGATGCTGGAGGTCGTGACCTCGGCCAACGTCGCCTGCGGCCTGCATGCGGGCGATCCCGAGATCATGGCCCGTACCTTCGCCATCGCGCGGGACCGCGGCGTCGCGGTCGGCGCCCATCCGGGCTACCCGGACCGGTGGGGCTTCGGCCGCCGGGTCCTGCCCTTCACCCCCGGCGAGGTCGAGCGGCTCGTCGCCTACCAGGTCGGCGCCGCCGCGGGCCTCGCGGCCTATGCCGGCCACCGCCTCACCTACGTCAAGGCGCACGGGGCGCTCGCCAACCTCGCGGCGGTGGAGCGGGAGATGGCCGACGCCATCGCGCGCGGGGTCAAGGCCGTCGATCCGTCGCTGTCGCTGCTCGCCATCGCGCTCACCGCCCAGGTCGCGGCGGGCGAGGCGCAGGGCCTCGACGTGCACCAGGAGATCTTCGCCGATCGCGGCTACACCGAGGCCGGCTTCCTGATCCCCCGCAACCAGCCCGGCGCGATGATCACCGACGAGAACGAGGCCGCCGAGCGCGTTCTCGCCATGGTGCAGGAGGGGGCGATCATCGCGGCGAGCGGCAAGCGCCTGCCGACGCCGGTCCGCTCGGTCTGCGTCCACGGCGATTCCGCCCACGCGGTCGCGCTCGCCCGCGCCGTGCGCGCCCGCCTCGAAGGCGCCGGCGTAAGGCTCGCCCCGTTCCGGGCGTGAGCCGGTCGGCGGGGTGGAGGACGGGGCTGGGGCGCATGCGCCGGCGGGGCGGTCTCGGACTGTGCCTAGGATAGTGAGGCGCGGGGCTTCTCCTCTCCCCGCCCGCGGCAGGGCTGTCCGGGGAAGTTATGCGGCGCAGGCATATTGCCTTCTCCGCTTGGGCGAGGAGTGTCTCGCCTTGGGTCTTGGATCGAGCAAGGTCCGGACCTCGGCCCATGTCTGCGGCTCGAACAAGCCCTGCCGCAGGAGATCGACCAGACGCAGGATCGGCACCCGTGGGCAGTGGCGGCGCAGGGCGAGGCGCAGCAGCGCGAAGGTGATCATCGCCGCCACCAGTTGCAGGCGCACCGCCTCCACACT
>NZ_FPCB01000049.1:0-43344 GCF_900116815.1 Methylobacterium sp. 174MFSha1.1
TTCAGACTGGCGCACCCAGTTCCGTAGCGTCTCGACCGAGCAGCCGATCTTGGCGGCTATCGACTGGATCGCCGACCACTGCGAGCCGTGCTCGCCCTCATGGTCGCGCACCATCCGCACCGCGCGCTCGCGCACCTCGGGCGAAAAAGGGGCTGTTCGTTTCGTCATGGCTCCATCCGCTCAGAAGTTGGAGCCTCCGGGAAACCCGGGGCGGTTCAGTCGGCGCGAGCGGCTTCACATTCACCAAGCTCGCCACCGGCGTCTACGAGGGCACGTTCACCTACACGATGACGGGGCCGGAGACCCGCTTCGAGTTCTTCCTAGCGGTCGGGGCCGGCAGCGGGGCGCGCTCCACGCGCGGCTTCGTCCGCCTGGAGCAGGCGACGCTTGAGATCGTCTCGACGCCGCTCACCACCAACCATCAACGGGCAGGTCGCGAGTTATCGCGCGCAGAGCGTCGCACGGCTTGCCCAGGCCCCCAGCCGCCGCCGCGAAGCGACCGTCGCGGCTGACGGTTCGTCCCTGGACGGCCTGACCAAGGTCATCGACGGCACGGCGCTGATGAGCGCCGCGGGAGCAGTCGGGCCCGACGAGGCGAACATCGTCCGGATCATGCCCAGCACGTACCTCGGCGAGCGCGCTCCTGGCGAGACCGTCGAGAAGGCGCCGTCGATCCTGCCGGCCGCGTTCGTGCATCTCATCGGCCAGGGCCGCGCCGAGGATGTGCGGGTGATCTCGCGGTTCCCCGACAGCCAGTCGAGCCAGGACACCATCCAGATCATCCGCATCCTGTGGAGCGGGTATTACGCGAACATCCTGTTCCTAATCAGGAACGATCGCTACGCGCTCCACATCGAAGCCGGCAACGCCTCCAATCGCGCGGTGCAGGTCTTTGAGGACATCATCGCCATCCACGAGGGTGCCACGGGCTGGCCGAGCCCGTCCGCGATTGGCGTCGGCCAGCATGCCGGCAACCGGCAGACCTACCGACGTGTCCGCGCTCGGTCGCCCTATGCCGGCCTCGGCATGCACGACAACATCAACTGGAGCGAGGCGAGCTACACGCTCATCAAGGACTCCGTTCTCCACGGCACCGGGATCGACGGTCGCTCTCTGGTGCTCACCAGCACCGGCTCGGGCCTCGTCTCGCCGGTTGTTGTGCGCGGCTCGACTCTGGCGGGGCATGTCCGGATGGACTGCACATACCTGTCGGGCGTGGCTCCCAAGGATCAGAAAGCCAACCGCTACGGCTACAGCCTCACCGTCTACGCCTCGTCGCCGATCGACGCGGTGGGCGTGTGCGACGTGTCGACCCTGACACTCATGTCGGCCGCGAGCCCATCATCCGCGGTAGCGCTGACCGGCCCGGCCGCGGCGGCGCTGTTCGGCGCGTCGCCGGACTACCGTGAGGGCGCCGCGGATTACCCCGCCCGGGTCTACGGCGCCCTGGCGTGGACCGTTCCGGCTGGTGAGAGCGACCCCGGCGTGACGGGGGCCGCGCGGCTCAGCGATCAGCGTGGGAACGCGTTCTGGCTCGGTGTCGCGTGGGACGGCCTCGCCCCCGTGACGGTCAACCTCGCGCTCGACTACCGAGGCCTGAGCAACGACGCTGTGGTCGCGGCGCTCAACAACGCGCTCGCCTCCGCGATGGGCAATAACACCGGCGGCCGGGCCTTCAGCCTCTCGCAGCCCTACAACAACCGCCCGCCGGTCCATCAGCCCGACCGCGAGGGACGCGGGCTCAACGTCGGCTCGACCACGATCCTGCACGGCATGGCCCTGGCCTGGTCCGGACACGACGTGCGGGCGATGACCTCGACGGACGCGACCAGCCTGTTCGCCGGCATCGCGATCGGCGACACCATCCCGGGCCGGCCTGCGCGGTTTCTGCGCACCGGCTGGATCGGTCAGGCGCAACTCCGGTTCGACGGCATGCCGAGCACACAGCCCGGCGACCGGTTCCAGGTGTCAGCCTCGGTCCCTGGCGCGCTCGTCGAGGGCACCGACCTGCCGCTGCTCGTCGTGCGCTCCGTCGAGCCGCACGGCGCCTGCCTCAAGATCATCGAGAGCGTGCTGTTCACGGGCGACACGAACCAGGCTGTTCGAGACGCCTTCGCGAGCATCACCTACCGCGACGTACCCGGACTCGGCGATGCAGTCGACGCCAAAGCGTCCCGGAGCGCCAACCTCTCCGACCTCGGCAGCGCCGGCGCGGCGCGCGCCAACCTCGCCCTGCCTCTCCGCCCCGGCGATACTGGGTTCGTCCCGCAGCTCGGCGCAGAAAGACGCGAGCCTCGCCCAGGCGGTCACGGCGCTGGGCACTGGCAACGTGGTCCCGATCCGGCTGGTGGCGTAGCCCGTGACCGGCATCGAGATCGCCGCGCTCCTCAGGGACTACGGGCCCTACGGTGCGATAGGCCTGCTGTGCGCTGTGGTCGTCTACCTCATGTCAACGCCGATTGAAGTCTGACCCACCTTTGGGTTTGTCGCCGATCGTAACCTGACCCACCCCTCACGCAGGAACCGCTGGTTCCCGCACCGGCCGCGCCACCAGCCCGGCGCGCCGCTTGTCCTTTAGCCGGTAGCTCTCGCCCGTGATCGTCACCACGCTGGCGTGGTGCAGCACCCGGTCCAGCATCGCCGCCGTCAGCACCGCGTCGCCGGCAAACGCCTGGTCCCACGCCCCGAACGACAGGTTCGAGGTCAGGATCATCGCGCCCCGCTCGTAGCGCTTGGCCGCCATCTGGAAGAACAGGTTCGCCTGCTCGCGCGCAAACGGCAGGTAGCCGATCTCGTCGACGATCAGCAGACGGTAGAGGTTCACTGCCCGGTGCATCGCCTCCTTCAGGCGCCCCTGGCGCTGCGCCGTCTCCAGCGTCAGAACCAGGTCCGCCGCACTGGTGAAGCGCACCTTCATCCCGCGCTGCGTCGCCAGGTAGCCGAGCGCGATCGCCAGATGCGTCTTGCCCACGCCGGACGGGCCCAGGAACACCACGTTCTGCGCCCGCTCCACGAAGGCCAGGCTGGCCAGTTCCTGGATCTGCGCCCGTGGTGCCCCGGTGGCGAAGCCGAAGTCGTACCCCTCCAGCGTCTTCACCGCCGGGAAGCCCGCCACCCGGGCGAACATCTCCCGTGCCCGGCCCGCAGGCCGGCGACTTCACTGGACCTCCGAGACCAAACCTTCAGCCTCGCCGGCAGCCGCCGAGCTGGGCTTTTTTACAGCTCGCTCATCTCAAATTTTTCCAAGCTCTTAGATCTGGATATTTTTCCACTCGTCGATTTGATAAGGAAACCGCGAGGCAGAAGTCGCACCCGACGCGGTGACACGCTACATAATGAAAAGACAAGATTCCGTATTTCAGTTTCAATGGCATCCGAGGCGCAATCTTCCAAGGGCTCGGCAAGGACGATCAACTCTGCGGTCGAGCTGGAGCTGTCATACCGACTTGCCACAAGAACCCTGCCGGGGGCCAGCCCGTTAATTCTATTGATCTCGTCTTCGATCTCGTGAGCAACCACATTCTTGCCATTGATGATAATGACATCGTCCGATCTGCCTTTGACAAAAAGCTCGTTGTCTACGAACGCGCCAAGGTCGCGGGTGTTGTACCAGCCTTCGACAATACGCTCTGCTGACAGTTCGGGCAGTGCATAATACCCAGAAAACATTGAAGACGACCTGATCCAGATTTCTCCAATTTGTCCATCCGGCACGCGTGCAGTCTTTTCTCTGATTTCGACTTCTACACCTGGAAGCAACTGGCCTGAGGAGAGATAGGGCGATAGTTCGCCGACGCCCATCCTGACCGGGGTCCCGAAGACGCTTTGCGATACGGCAAACACGTTCTCTGCCATCGCATAACTGGTGCCGAGCTTACTAGAATCGCACCCCATGGGGCCGAGCTTTTCAGCAAAAGCATCAAAGGCGTCGATGCGACAGGGCTCCGAACAACTGATGACCGCCTTGATGCTGCTCAGATCCCACCAGCGGCTACCGTCCACGAATTTAGCAATGTGAAGGAAGGCAAAATTTGGTAGCCAAGCATACGCGGCTTTTTCTTCCTGTATTTGATCGAGAAGTAAGGTAGGATGCGTCACCCACTCAATTGCGTCCATGCTGATAATGGGACATCCGACAATGGCTGGGATTACGAAAGATGTAATAAGTCCCATATCATGGTAAAGTGGCAACCAACTGCAAATAACATCACCAGTTTCGATTTTAATACTGTTAGCATAGAGCCGACATTGCTCCAACACTTGAGCATGCGTCAGCATGACACCTTTCTTGTGTCCGGTCGTGCCAGAGCTGTGTTGCAGGAAGGCCAAAGCGTCCTTCGTTGCTAAAGCGGGTGTGATCTCCTGAACGCGCTCCCAAGCGTCGGATGGTACCACCAGATCATCGACCAGCACGCAATGCAGTTCGATGCCGCGTGGCACGTGTTGCGCGAGATCACGAGTTGTGATGACGGCGGCCGGAGTGATCCTTGAAAATAGCACTTCCATGCCATCTTTGAAAACGGCCGGATCTTGCTTCCGAGTGAGCGGGGGAAGCATGGTTGGAATTAAGCCGAGAAGCGTGCAGCAGATGAAGGACGAATATATGTATTGAGAATGATCGAGGATGATTGCAACGATTGAGCCAGGTTCGACGCCAGTTAATGCGTCTTTCAATGTGATAATATCAGAGGCCACATCGCGGTAGGTAAGGGTTTTTTCTGAATTATTCTTGATAAATTTCGCAAAACGCTCGTCCGGGGTCTCGACGGCACGCTGGACAAAGTTGGAGAAAATAATTTCCACGTAGTTGGCGTCGTCGCTAGCCGCTATGCCATGCCCGGCGAGCAGTCTACGGATTTCTCCGACCGTTGCTGTCTCCATTGTAGCTTCAAAGGAAAATCTTACATTGAAAGCAGCCTCGACTCCGGTTAAAATTTCGACTTGCTTGAGGCTGTCCCAATTCTCCGTAACATCCATGCCGGAATTTTCTGATATGTCGGCGGCAGGCAGATCTAATAATCTGCCGATAACTTCGGACAAGCTCGGAGACGCATTCCATTGCCTCAGAGCCGATTGGCTGCCCAGGAGCCGCGACGGGCGATTTGGCGCACCAACGGCATCTGTCGTCCAGCCGGCAACTAGCAGGGTGTGAATGTATCCAGCGATCCCACGATAAACCTTCATATCAAAATGAGCCCAGTCAGACTCGCCTTTTGTTAGCTCATCAGGTAAATTAAGAGGCGGGATAAGAACTATATCAAGATTTTTCGATTTTTCTTGAAATATCTTATAGAAATCAGCGGCACGTGCGGCACGCTCAGGCATATTATCACTTGTGCACGAATGAGTTGCGCTAAATATAATCTGAGCTTGGGGTTGAAATTTTTTTAGATACTCAATGATAGAAATCCAATTATCAGCGGACTGTTCTGGAGTTAGAAAATTTGTAACTTGTAAATTATTATTAAATATATTGTTTGCACCAGCCAAGTGCATTGGGAAACCGAACTCAAAATCCATCCCATCTTTAGAGAATTTATATAATCGCATGTCTACATCAATAAGATTATCGAGCAGTAAAACATCGAATTTCGAATTCAGTAAGTTTGCATGAAATGTCGGTAGATCGCGACTGATCTCCGTAAGGCCTGCATATTCCTTGTAGTTCTCTGCAAGATACCTAAAACTATTATTAGAATCGTCCGCTGGCAAATCTAGAAATCTCATCATTTCTTCGATATTCGGGAGTGTTTGCGTCCCGTTGATGAAATTTTTTACGAAAATATCACTTCTCGGCAAAGCGGTGTTATTTAGACGGACGAAATTATAGTCGCTTATTAGAAATAATGTCGGCAGGTTGGACAAACAAGAGCCAACAATGCCAACTTTCAAAGCCATCGACATTAATTTCTCCTTCACATCAGATGAGGAAATTTACGCCTAGAAGAGCGTCCGGCAAGCCAGTTTCCGAGTGTGCGGCATAAATTCCAACGCAGGAGTTGGCAAGGCGGGTCGTCTACAGGTTTGGCCCCAACGCATTCAGCAACGGCCTCTCACTGCCACCGTATGTGCGACAGAATTACAAAATAGCCTGGCTGTACGCGTCGTCCTTCGTAAGGTTCACTCAGCCGTATGATGCACATTCAAATGCATTGCATCTAAAGTGCGAGAGCGTTCTGATTCAGTTTCGAGTGTAGGCGCCTCCCACATGGAGGAGACAATGGCAGAGCTGTTACGGCTATCGGACGAGAAATGGCAGGTCATCGCGCCATTCATGCCCAAAAACCAGCCCGGCGCGCACCGCAAGGACGACCGCAGGATCATCTCGTGCATCCTACGCGTCATCAAGTCCGGCTGCCGCTGGAAGGACTGACCGACCGACTATGGTCCCTCCACCGCCGTCTCCACCCGCTTCAACAGGTTGTCGCGCCGCCGCTTTTAAACCGGCCTGCTGCACGCCCTGGCCAAGGCCGGATGGTCCGACGAAGCCGCTGCTCTCGACTCAACCTACGTCAAAGCCCAGCGCGCCGCCCAAGGCGAGAAGGGTGGCCCGTGAACAGGCCATCGGCCCCTCGCGGGCGGGTGCGACCACCAAGATCCACGTCCTCACCGATGTGATCGGCCGCCCCGGCGTCATCCACCCCACCCCCGGCAACGCCAGCGTCGTGAAGACCACGCCCGCCGTGCTGGAGAAGGCGCCCGCCCGCGCGCGCCAGCTGATCGCCGACAAGGGCTACGATGCCGACTGGCTGCGCCAGGACCTGCGCGAGCACGGCATCAGCGTGATCATTCCGGGCACCCGTGCCCGCAAGCGCAAGATCCGCCTCGACAAGCGCCGCTTTCGCGACCGCTGGCGGGTCGAGGCGGTGATCTGCCGCCTCAAGGGCTTCCGCCGCATCGCCACACGCTACGACAAGCTTGCCCGCAACTTCGCATCGGCTCTCGCGCCCGCTGCCATCATCGCGTTCTGGTGCTGATTGAGTCTCAGCCCTAGAATCACATTTCGCCCATCATTGCAATACCTTGAACGGGTTTAGACCCTAGCGCCACGCCAATGTAGTTTCGTTATTTTCGGTCAAAAGCGCCCGACACTGCGATCTCGTTTTGTCGCAGAAATTCGTATTCATCTGGGGTACCACAAAAAAGTACATCCGATTTGTCAATTACTGTATAATTTACTTCCAATCCCCTATTTATCATGTGCTGATACAAGGGCGCAACGAAGAGCTCGTGCGAGGAGGGGTTGGCGAGCTCTTGTTCGTATGATTGGTAATATGTTTGGGCGTCATAAAAGGAGTAGAGGCCAGTGCAGCAATAATGCGAAATTCGCACTTTCTCGACGACGCGCCGGACTCGGGCAGAACCTGGATCAACCGGCTCAACGAACGACCAGTGCGAACCTTCGCCGACGAAGGTTTCCAGAGAGCCGTGGCACTTCGTAGCGGACGGTTCGACGGAGAGGCCCGGCCGAAAAGTGTCGATGTTAAAGATCGTAAGCGGTTCGTCGAGAGCTACGCCTGCCTTATCCAAGCCGAGCGCAACTGTTTCGGCTTGACCTCGTGTGGGTTCTGGGAGGGCGACCAACCTAACGTTGGATGCACCACAAGCAGCACATCTCTCCTCAAGGAACTGGGTTAAGCCTGGAAGATCGCGATAGACGATGAGGATTGACTGGGTAGTGAAACTGCGCTCAAAGCTAAGCAAAGCCCAGTCGAAGACTGGCCGACCAGCCAGCGGCAACTCGTACTTGGGTCGGTCGTAGCCAGCGTCGAGGAAACGTCGGCTCAATCCAGCCATGGGCAGGACGATCATCGGGTTGATCCTATTACGTGAGAGGGATGGGGGCGAACCCCTCGTTCAAACGTCGAGACCCACGAAGAGCCTCAGGGCGTTGGCCAGGAATGCGCGCTGGCGGTTCGGTTTGTCGGCATGAAGGGGGAGCATAGAGAGGAAGAGGTGGATTGTGAGAGCGCGGATCTCCGGGTCAGTGATGCGCCGTCCCGCGACCTGGAACTCGGAGGCCGCGCGACCGACCCATCGTGCGGATCCCTCGTCGGGGAAAGAGATTGTGATGGCTCGCTCGCCCTGTACGTCGAGAACGTACCGGTTCGCGAGGATGAAATCGTAGCCCTCGAGCGAGTGGTTGAGTTTGGCCAGATCGTACCGCACATCACCGTAGACGCTCGGCTCGTTCTCCACGAAGGAGCCGCGCGGGTCGATGACCTTTATCGATTCCTGACGGAAATCATAGAAAATGTTAGGGAAACAGAAATCCCCGTGCATCAACCCCGTCGTCTCGGGCGAGCTCGGCTGAATGAGGCTCGCGGCCATCTCCGCGATACGCGACAGGCCGGGGAGCGGCCGGCCGGCATAGGTCCATCCCTCGTCCAGATCGAGGCCGGTGGCGCGCGCATAGGCGGCGAGACGCTCGGGGGTCTTCTGAAGCACCAAATGGTCGATCGCTGAGCAGGTCTCCGCAGGCGCTTCCATCCGAACGCAGCGCTGCAGGAAATCAATACCAGAGCCGAGGATCTGCTGCCACATCCGCTGCCCGAGCCTGCCAAAAACGTAGAGTTCATGCAGGGTTGGGCTGTACTCGTAGGCCACACGGTAGGAGAAGGTGCCCGACGCGCTCGTATCGCTACCAAGGTATTGCGGTGCATACAATCGCATTATTGGCGGGAGTTGCTCAAACCAGTTCGCCTCCATCCGAACCTTGAGTTCGTTACGGCTGGACTTCTCGACAATACGCCGGTTGATCTTCAGGCTGTTGAAGGCCCGGGCCGTCGTCACCTTGGCCCGGGAATGATAGTAGGTCTGCAGGTGGCCACAATCAATCCAATCGCCTAGCTCGCAAAGTCGAAGGCGAGTTGAAGACGATGAATAGATGTTGAGTGCCTCAATGAAGTTGCCCCGCGCTATCGTTAGGGCTCGGCGCAAGTCACTACCGCTTGAGAAGGCGAAATAGCCGGTGAGGACGGGCCCACCCGGCAGTCCGGCAGGGTTCTCCTCAACGAAGCGACCAGCGCCGTCGACGAGCCCCCAGGAGTACGAGAGTGCAGCAGCGGTGACGGATGCAATGTCAAGTTCGTTTGGGATGGTGTCAAGGAACATGGTGTCGCCATGCAGGATCCGGATTGGACCCACCGCGCCGAGCACCGATAGCGCATAGGCGATGCTATCGCCGAGGCTAAGGTCGTCGGGAATGGATAGCACCTCTATGCCGCGTCCCCGCAGCATCCCAAGGTCCCACCCATCCGGCTCGAAAGAAGCCGGAAGAGTCAGCACCAAACGACCTCCGAGGGCTGCGGCACGCTCGGCCTGCAGGGACACCAGACGGTCATGGCCGATCGGCAGAAAACTTGGTGGCACACGGCCATACTCAGCGGCGATCTCAGCGTTGACGTAAGCTCCTGAGGTGATGAGTGTGGTAGCGCGCATCGTTCGTACAATCCATGGTTGCGGGAGCGCGGACAATTGACGCCGCATAATAAATGAACGCGCTCATATACTCATGAGTGAGGCGTCATCAAGGGAATTGTGCGGATCGTTAGTCCTGAGATTTGTAGCCAACAAGCTTATGAATAGCAGGCAAGTCGAGCTTGGCGAACTCGTCGGGGCGAATCGCTTTGTCATCAACGTAGAAGCCTTCAATGCCACACCACGGTTTTCCAAGTATTATTTCATCGTATGGTATGTCGTGTTGTTCTAGCCAATTAAGAATGACCGGAAGGGTCTTGACATTCATAATGCCCAGATTTCCGTTGTATGTATTCATGTTGCGGGCAGTGCTTATCACGATCCGGAAGCCCTGTTCACGCAATGAGCGCAATTTTTCGACTATGTCGACCCTCGGCTTTCGGTCCATATATGGAGCTCCCGGCTCATCAATCGTTAGTGTACCATCAAGATCCATCACTATCGTTTTCATTGCAACTTACCTTTTCTATTGTGGAAGTAGGAGAGGAGCCAGCTCGCAAACATAACATCTTCCTCATTAGGAGGCTGACAGACTGGCATTTTTCCCGAAATTAGCGCAGCGTGATCGGTATCGATATCGGAAAGCCATGGTTACAATTATCACATAGCCAGCTTGTGTGGTGCGTAAGTATAAGTACCCGCTCAAAATTTGAAATTTTTGGCACTTAGTCAAAGTGGACATCATAATGCGCGATTAATCATATTTAAGGACAAGAATCTCTACTTTCCGATAACTAGACTTATTCTGCCGTAAACATATCTCACATTGCTAAATTTATTTGGCGGCACAATCTTGTTGCTTACCGGAAAATCAGACATAAAATTAGAAAAATCTTCGGCGGCTTGGCCCAAGATGACTAAATCGGAGGTTTGTTCAGTCTTCAACACCCCATCAATTACTGTGGTTTGATCATTCTGTGTTGACGGCAGACTAATTAAATAGTCAAATACGTCTTGCCGCCATAAGTTTATGCTGTTTGCGCCTGGCGTGAAATTGATTCCATTTTCATTCAGAGCCGCACCTACGTCTACGAGGTCAATCAAAGAATGCACCCGATCAAGACGCGGAGTAAAAGCATCATAATCGATGCCGATCATGTAACTATCTCTCAATGCAGTAAGCGAGCGGCCTAGTATCTGCTGGAAAAATGGATGATATAACACCTTTTTTTGCAATAATAATGCCTTATCAATGTCATCATGTATCAACCCAGGATTAACCATAAAATAATCACGAATAAGTGGATCGCCAACAACAAAAGGCGACGAATGAATCGCTTGCTCAGCATTGATGCAAGTATTATAAAACTCATACCACAAATTACTAGACGCAAACTTAACTAAATCATCGGCGCGCCCTACATAGGTCATATCATTGAAAAAGAAGGGTTGCAAAATAAGAGCGGCAAAAATTAGAACCCTATGCTTAAATGGCGAGTTAGGCGAAGGGGCTGGCGCGAGAGCAAAGCGACGCTGAAGTTTACTGACATCTAAATCTAAAATAGCCTTATCTGTTCGGCTCTTTATTATCAAGTCGCCATCATTGAAAGTGCTCAATCCAAATCGTAGCGCCTTTTGTTGATGGAAGATGTAACCCATAGTTGTCAACGCTGGTTCTGGAGAAATTATCGATTCCAGCCCCCAGTCAGCTGCAGAAACAATATAATCTCGCACAAGGCTGTAATCGGTATCCCAACCAGAATACACAACCCTGTTGATTTTGCCTTGTGACTTCCAGATTCTATATGTATCTATTATTTTCTGAAATTCATTTATATCTCGTATTTTTCCACAGACCAAAACGTTAAAGCCGTCGCTCTGCATGTATTTACTCCATTTTCTAGAAGGACAGATAATTTAGCGAGATTGCTTCCATCTCTTTATCGGTCTCTCACCGACCGGGCCAACGGATTCGGTATGCATATAGGTTCGGCGGGTCAATAGCGAGCATGCGGTGGTCGTTGCGATTCGAAGCATATCCTTCATTCGGGCCCCAGGCGTACTGATCCGTCTATGGCTTGGCCGCGCTAGAGCATGCTCGACCTGCACAGCGTTGGCCGACCCGTCGACCTAGTAGGGGATAAACCAAACGCGTCGTGCCATCGCAGCGGTATAGATATATGATTAAGATTCGGCATTCTCCGATGCGATTATTGCGCTAGCAATTCTAGAGGGTATGTTGTGCGCCAGTTCAATTTGTGGAGAGGCGCTGCCGAAAATAATGAAATGATATTTTCGCTCGTTGGTTGGTCTTCTGATTCAAATAATATTTGCAATTGTTGTGGGGCGTTGGCAGATTCGCGTTGGAAGGAGTCCCAAATTTCACTGATATATTTGTCTTTTTCTACAATTAGGCCGAAAATATAATCCATCCAAAAATAAGGATAGTCGTTACTTTGTCCGCCACCCTCCAAGTCGACCTCCCACGTCGGATGCTCTGGTATTCTACTTCCATTGTAAAAAGCTTGCTGCCTTGGGGTTGACCAATATTTTATCATTTCACATAGCCAGCGCTCCATGAGTAAATTTTTCGCGGATGCCGCTAAAAACCAGGACGCTATTATGCGATCCGGCGACGGGTCGGAAAAAGCAAAAAACCCATTATTCATCAGACCTGGAAGCCAACTATCGAGAGAAACTCTTGGTATTACAGTCGCGTCAACCCAAATTCCACCTCGACGCAGAAGCACTGCCCGCAGAATATCTGTTAAGGCTTGATGCGTCATGTTTCTTGTGAGTGGAGTATAATCTTCGAGCACTTGATCACAGAGTTTTTGATCGATGAATATCACATCATAATCACTATTTAAGGTACGCCATTGCTCAAGGGCGAATTTTACAAGATCTGGTGCATTTTCAATGCCTTGCAGCCAGGAAATATAGATCACTTTAGGGTAGGCCATGATTTTTCCTTGCGTGGCCACTGTTTCAATGCTTGGCTGGCGAAACTAGGACCAGCATGATTGCCATTTGAGCCTGCTTTTAGCAAGTTCCGCATGCACCCTCGAGCGTGCCTGTGCAGCTCGCGCACGATGACACCCGGCGACGTTTGGCGAATCCGCGGGACCATTCGAGGATGGTGGCGGGTAGGGCGGATGCCATGAAGGGTCATAGCACGGGAACAGGGAGGGAACAGCTGTTGGGACTTTTCTGGGACTCTGCGCACCGACAGGGATTTTTCCAGCGTCTTAGCGCCCGTTCTGTGTCAGTGCGCGGCTTGCGCCCCACAGGGATTTTCACTAGGAACCAGGGCATCGGGGCGTAGCGCAGTCTGGTAGCGCATCTGGTTTGGGACCAGAGGGTCGCTGGTTCGAATCCGGCCGCCCCGACCATCCACTCCATGGACCAGAGCCCGCGATGTCGACCGCCCGCATCTTCCGCCCGGCCAAGGACCCGACCCAGTCCGGCCTCGCCCGGACCAAGCAGTGGACGCTGGAGTTCGACCAGACGAGCCCGCGGGAGACCGAGCCGCTGATGGGCTGGACCTCGTCCTCGGACATGCTGCAGCAGGTGCGGCTCGAGTTCGACACCAAGGAGGAGGCGATCGCCTACGCGACCCGCGAGGGCATCGCCTACCGGGTCGAGGAGCCGCAGCTGCCCCTGCGCCGCGGCCTCTCCTATTCCGACAATTTCAAGTACAACCGCACCGCGCCCTGGACGCACTGAGGTCCGGCCTCGCGCTTCAGAACGCGTAGCGCACGCCGCAAGAGGGCAGCTCCTCGGCGAGCAGCGCCTTGAACCGGGAAAGCCAGCGGCCCTTCCAGCCGGTGCGGTAGCGCAGGTTCTCCATCCCGCCCTCGGAGCGCTTGGTCTCCTGGATGTCGGGGCGCCACAAGAGCGCCTCGGCCTTCGGGTGCCAGCGCAGGTTCACCGCGTGCAGCGCGGCGTTGTGGGTGAGGAAGATGATCTCGGCCTTCAGCTGCGCCCGCGCGGCGGGGCCGATGCCGGCAGCGAGCGCGCGGAACAGCGCCCGCCAATCCTCCTCCCAGCCCTCGTAGAGGATCACCGGCGAGAAGTTGACGTGGACCTCGTAGCCCGCCGCCACGAAGGCGTCGATGGCCGCGATGCGCTCCGCCATCGGCGAGGTGCGTACGTCGACCACCCGGGCGATGCGCTCGGGCATCAGCGAGAAGCGGATCCGGGTCTTGCCCTCCGGCGCGTAGGCGAGCAGGTCGCGGTTGACGAACTTGGTGGCGAACGACGCCTTGGCGTTCGGGATGTCGCGAAACAGCCCGACGAGGTCGCGCACGCTGTCGCAGGCGAGCGCGTCGACCGAGAGGTCGCCGTTCTCGCCGATGTCGTAGACCCAGACCCGGTCGTCGATCTGGTCGGGCGCGGGGAGGGGGCCTTGCGCGGCGGCGTGGCGCCGGATCGCCCGGCCGACGGCCTCCGTGTTGACGAACAGGGTGATCGGGTTGGCGTAGCCCTTGCGGCGCGGCACGTAGCAATAGGCGCAGGCCATGGCGCAGCCGTTCGAGCTCGACGGCGCGATGAAGTGGGCGCTGCGGCCGTTCGGCC
Organism: Methylobacterium sp. 174MFSha1.1; assembly: GCF_900116815.1. Taxonomy (NCBI): domain Bacteria; kingdom Pseudomonadati; phylum Pseudomonadota; class Alphaproteobacteria; order Hyphomicrobiales; family Methylobacteriaceae; genus Methylobacterium; species Methylobacterium sp. 174MFSha1.1. Next base: position 13,999 of record NZ_FPCB01000049.1, read on the forward strand.
GCGAAGTCAGGCCCTTCTTGACCCCGAGCACCAGGGTCGAGCGCTTGATCCGCACCCAGTCCTCGACCGAGCCGGCATTGCCGTGCAGCTCCGGGATGTTCCAGTGCGAGGGCACCGCGATGCGCCGCGCATCCGGAAAGCGCTCCAGGATCTCGCGGCCGCGAAGGAATTCCTCCACCGCGGGCTCGTGGTAGATCGTGTCGATGGCGAGAAGGTTCGACAGCGGCGGGCTCGGGCGACCTGGGGGACCCGTCACGATCTAGGGCGGTCGCGGGGCTCCAGCAGGGGCACCAGCAGGCTCGCCGCCGCGAAGGCGCCGCCGACCGCGCAGAGCGCCGGCCAGCCGCCGGCCGCGAAGGCCCGGGTGCCGGCCGAGGCGCCGAGCGCCCCGCCGACGAAGATCGCGGTGAAGAACACCGTGTTGATCCGCCCGCGGGCGCCGGGGGCGAGGGCATAGACCCGGGTCTGGTTGGCGATCAGCGCGGTGTTGATGCCGATGTCGATGAGCAGCACCCCGATCGCGAGGGCGACGAGCGAGTGGCCGCCGAACAGGCCGAACACCGCGAAGGCGGCGAGCGTCAAGACGGCGCCGCCGATCAGCACCGGGCGCGGGCTGCGCGTATCGGCGAAGCGCCCGGCGAGGGGGGCGCAGAGCGCGCCCGCCGCGCCGATCAGCCCGAACAGGCCGGCGCCGGCCGGATCGAGCCCGAAGGGCGGCGCCTCGACGAGGAGCGCCAGCGTGGTCCAGAACGCGTTGAAGGCGGCGAACAGCAGCGCCTGGGCCAGCGCGGCGCGCCGCAGGACTGGCTGGGTGCGCACGAGGTCGAGGATCGAGCCCATCAGCGCGCCGTAGCTGAGACGCGCGGCAGGCGGCGTCCGCGGCAGCCCGAGCCAGGCGAGGCCGGCGAGCGCCACCGACAGCCCGGCCGCTCCGACGAACACCGCCCGCCATCCCGCCCAGGCGCCGACGAAGCCGCTCGCGGTGCGGGCGAGCAGGATGCCGAGCAGCAGGCCGGTCATCACCTGGCCGACCATCCGGCCGCGCACCGCGTCGGGCGCCAGCTCGGCGGCGAAGGGCACCGCCTGCTGCGCAGCGGTCGAGAGCACCCCGATCAGGAAGCTCGCCAGCACCAGGACGGAGAGGCTGGTGCTCGCGGCGGCCAGCACCAGCACGCCGGCGAGCAGCAGGAGCTGGCCGACGATCAGGCTGCGCCGCGCCAGCTTGTCGCCGAGCGGCACGAGGCCGAGGATGCCGACCCCGTAGCCGGCGAGCGTCGCGGTCGGCACCAGCACCGAGGCGTCGTGGCCGAAGACCTGGACCAGGAGGCCGAGCAGCGGCTGGTTGTAGTAGATGTTGGCGACCGCCCCGCCGGCGATCAGGCTGAGGCTCAGGCGGGTCGCGGCGGAGAGGGGCGACATGGACTGGGATCCTGGACTCGCGGTCCTGCGTGAGCGCGTCTCGTGCGGGTGCGGGCCCGACATAGCGGGTTTTCGCGCTGCGGCACGCGGCCTTCCCCGCACGGGAGGCCCGCCCTGCGGGCATGCCGCCGCGAGGGAGAGGCCTCGGGCGAAAGGCGCGATCACACGCCCGTGAGGTGCCTTCCGTGAGCGGAGATCATCGCCACATGAAGGAGCGAGAGGGCCGGAAGGTCCGGCTTGCTTCGGCGCGGGACGCGCCGATACTCTTTCCCGATCGCAGTCGATCGGTTCCCCGACGGGCGAAACGCGACGCCGGACGGAGTGCGGAGGTGCACCTCGTCCATGACCCGGCCGATGGCCGCGGCGCGGGCGCCCCGGGAACCGGGTTCCTCCGAGAGACCATGACGAGGGACCACGAGCGGTGATGCAGCCCGCCATCGACGCGATCCATCGCCTAAGGAGACGGACGATGTCGCAGTACCGCGTACTGTTCGCCAAGCAGATCCTCGGAGTCCCGTTCACCGTCGGGACCGTCGAGATCACCCGTGCCCGCGATCCGGAGCGGGCGGTGCGCGCCGCCGCCCTGCGCTTCGCCCGCCAGCACGGCGTCGAGGATTGGCGCGAGCGGGCCGACGTGGCCGCGCTCGACGGGGCGGCTCAAGCCGCCTGACCGGCGCCCGCACACCTACGGTTCGATGCAGCGCCCGATTGCCCCGCGATCGGGCGCTGTCCTATGAGGGGCCGACCCGACTGACCCAAGCGGACGAAGCGTTGGCAGGCCAACGCTTCGTCCGCTTGGAGTCTTGTATTGTCGCAGATTTTTACCGCGAAACCGGTCACCACTTTTGCGAAATCCGCTCAGAGGACGCCCCGCCCGATGGCACGCCTGCGCTCCGATTTCTGGGTCGCCGCCCACCTGCGCCGCTGCGCGGTCGAGGGGGTGAGCGCGGTGCAGCGCCGCCGGGGCGCGCCGGAGGCGGGGGCGATCTTCGTCAAGGTCGACCGCCTCGACGGGAGCGCCGACCTCTACGGCCCGGCCCCCCAGGCCCTGTTCGAGGGCAACGAGGAGGGCGGGCGCCGCTTCGAGGCCCTGATGCGCGAGGCCCTGCCGCCGGATGTCGAGGCCCGGCTCGCCAAGGAAATCCGGTTCGATTCCGATCTCTGGATCGTCGAGATCGACGACCGGGAGGGCCGGCATTTCCTGGACCTGTCCGCGTAGGGTCTTCGGCCGGTCGGCTGTCCGCCGGCGTCGGAACGCGGCATAAGGGGGAACCGCCCGCGCGGCGGTGGCATCGGCCCTGCAAACGTCGCGGGGCTCCCGATTCTCGCACCAGCCCGTCAGGCCCTCACGCTTCCCATGACGTCCTCCGATCCCACGCTCCCCGCCATCAAGGACCTTCTCGCCACCCTCGTGGGTTTCGAGACGGTCAGCTCGGCGAGCAACCTGCCCCTCGTCGATCACGTCGAGGCGTATTGCCGCCGCCACGGCGCCGCGGTCGAGCGGGTGGTCGACGCGACCAGCGAGAAGGCGGCCCTGTGGGTCACCGTCGGGCCGGCGGACCGGCCGGGTTATATCCTGTCGGGCCACAGCGACGTGGTGCCGGTGGAGGGCCAGGACTGGACGCACGACCCGTTCCGGCTGACCGAGATCGACGGGCGCCTCTACGGCCGCGGCACCTCCGACATGAAGGGCTTCCTCGCCGTCTGCCTGGCGCTCCTGCCCGAGATGGCGGCGGCTCCCCTCGCCCGCCCGCTGCACCTCGCGATCTCCTACGACGAGGAGATCGGCTGCCTCGGCGTCCGGCCGCTCATCGCCCATCTCCGCGAGCGGGACGTCGCTCCGCTCGGCTGCTTCGTCGGCGAGCCGACCGGCATGGCGGTGGTGATCGGCCACAAGGGCAAGTACGGCGCGAAGGCGACCTTCCGGGGCCGGGCCTGCCACTCGGCGCTGGCGCCGACGGGGGTCAACGCGATCGAGTACGCGGCGCGCTTCATCGACCGGGTGCGGCTGACCGCCGAGGGGCTGGCGAAGGACGGCGCCCGCGACGACCTCTACGACGTGCCCCACACGACCGGGCTCACCGCCCTGGTCCAGGGCGGCACGGCGCTCAACATCGTGCCCGACCGCTGCACCGTCGGGTTCGAGTTCCGGGGCATCGCCGCCGACGATCCCCGCGCCCTCGCCGAGACGGTGCTGACTTACGCCCGCGACGTGCTGGTGCCGGAGATGCAGGCCCGCGATCCGGCGTGCGGCCTCACGGTCGAGCCGGTGATCGACTATCCGGGCCTCGACATCGCCCCCGACGCGCCCCTCGTCACCCTGGCCAAGCGGCTGGCCGGCCGCAACGCCCACGCCAAGGTGTCCTACGGCACCGAGGCCGGCCTGTTCCAGAGCCTCGGCGACATCCCCTCGGTGGTGATCGGCCCCGGCGACATCGCCCGCGCCCACAAGGCCGACGAATACGTCGAGACGGGCGAGCTCGCCGAATGCGCCGCCTTCCTGCGCCGGCTGATCGCCGAGAGCTGCGCGTAGGGCCCTTACGGTCCGTCGGCCGGGGCCTCCCCGCCGGCGCTTGACCGCTGCCGCGCCGAGGCGGATGACCGCTCGCCTAGTTTCGTCCAGCGTGCGCGTCCATGATCGTCCGTCCCCGGCCCGGTGCCCTCGCGATCCTGTTCGCGTGGCGCGGGTCGATCCTGCCGCAGGTCGCCCCGCAGGTGATCGCCCTCACCGCTCTGTCCTGCCTGGTGGTGGCGACGGAGCAGGGCTGGGCCCACGCGATCCCGCTCAATGCCGGGATCGGGCCGTTCACGCTGATCGGCCTCGCCCTCTCGATCTTCCTCAGCTTCCGCAACAACGCCTGCTACGACCGCTGGTGGGAGGCCCGGAAGGTGTGGGGCGCCTTGATCGTCGAGACCCGCGGCCTCGCCCGGCTGCTCGGCGCGCTGCTGCCCGCGGACGGGGCGGGGAACGCGGCCTTGCGCCAGCGCTGCCTCAACCGCCTCGCGGGCTTCGCCCACGCGCTCCATGCCCGCCTGCGCGGGTGCGACGCCGCCGCGGCGGCCGCCCCCTTCCTGCCGGAGGCCGAGCGCGGGCGCCTCGCTGCCTGCGCCAGCCCGGCGGACGCGGCGCTCTCGAACCTCGCCGCCGATCTCGGGGCGGCACTGCGGGAGGGGGCCTTGAGCGACGTGTCGTTCGGCCTGTTCGAGCAGAAGCTCGCCGGTTTGTCGGGGGTGCAGGCGGCCTGCGAGCGCATCCAGGGCACGCCCTTGCCCTTCGCCTACACGCTGCTCCTCTACCGCACCGCCTGGCTCTACTGCCTGCTCCTGCCCTTCGGGCTCGCCGCCTCCCTCGGCTGGGGCACGCCGGTGGCGACGGCGCTCGTCGCCTACACCTTCTTCGGCCTCGACGCGCTCGGCGACGAGCTGGAGGAGCCGTTCGGCTCGGCCGCCAACGACCTGCCCCTCGACGCGCTCCTGCGCACCGTCGACGGCGTGGTGCAGGACGCGCTGGGCGCGCCGGTGCCGCCGCCGCTGGCGCCGGAGCGCTACTGGCTGCGCTAAGAGCGCAGCCGCCTGCGCTAAGAGCGCAGCCGCCCGCGCTGAACGAGGCTACTGCCCCGGCATGGTGAGGACGAGGGGCCCGTTGCGGGTCGCCACCACCGTGTGCTCGTACTGCACCGTCAGCGCCCGCGGGCGGCTGTAGAGGGTCCAGGGATCGTCGCCGTTCTCGGCATAGTCGGCGCCGAGCGACAGGAACGGCTCGACGGTGAAGACCAGCCCCTCCACCATGATCCGGCGCTCGGAGGCGTCGGGCCAGGTCGCGATCTCGGTCGGCTCCTCGTGCAGCGAGGCGCCGACGCCGTGGCTCGCGAGGTTGCGCACCAGGGTGTAGCCGTTCTTCTTGGCGAAGGCGCCGACCGCCCGGCCGATGCCGGAGAGCGGCTTGCCGGCCCCGACCTGGCGCAGGCCGGTCCACATCGCCCGGCGCCCGTCGCGGCACAGCCTCTCGACCGCGCGGGTCACCGGCGGCACCGCGAAGGAGGCGCCGGTATCGGAGAACCAGCCGTCCTTCTCCGCCGAGACGTCGATGTTGACGAGGTCGCCGAGGGCGATGCGGCGCTCGCCCGGGATGCCGTGCGCGACCTCCTCGTTGACGCTGATGCAGGTCGCGCCGGGAAAGCCGTAGACCATCTCGGGCGCCGGCCGGGCACCCGCCCGCTCCAGGAAGTCCCGCCCGATCGTGTCGAGCTCGAGGGTGGTCATGCCGGGCTCGATACCCCGGCCCATCGCCTCCAGCGCCTCGGCGACGATGCGCCCGATCCGGCGCAGGCCCTCCAGCTCGTCGTCGCTCGACACCGTCATCTCGTCGTCCCTCGCCGCGGGTCCCTTGCGGGGCGCAGGCCCCGGCGGGGAGCTTGTGCCATCGCGGCGGGGTCCCGGCCAAGCGTCAGACGCCGGCCAGGGTCCGCGTGAGGTCGCTGTCTGCGTCGGTCAGGTCCTCGATGACGCTGAAATGATGCCGCCCGGCGATCTCGAACGCCCGCGTCTGCGCCCCGAGCCCGTGCCAGACCGTCGGCAGCAGCAGGTTCTGGCGCCGGAATTCCGGCAATTCGTCACCCCCCGCGACGGCGACCAGCCGGGCGCCCGGGCGCGGGACGAGGAGGGCGGGGCTCTCGGCCCGGGCCTCGGCGGGATCGAGGCGCAGGGTCTCGTTCATCTCCGTGCCGAGGAGCGGGCGCAGGTCGTGGACGCCGCTGATCGACACCACCCGGGCGAGGCGCTCCGCGCAGGCGAGGGCGATGTCAGTGCAGAGCATGCGGCTGACGAGGTGGCCGCCGGCGGAGTGGCCGGAGAGGTGGATCGGCCCCGCCACCTCGGCGCTCGCCCGGTCGAGGAAGGCGGCGATCTCGGCGGTGATGCCGGCGATGCGCGCCTCCGGGCAGAGCGTGTAGCTCGGCAGCGCGACGGCGAGGCCGTGGGCGAGGGGGCCCGCGGCGAGATGCGACCAGACCGAGCGGTCGAACGCCTTCCAGTAGCCGCCGTGGACGAACACCGCGAGGCCCCGCGGCGCGCCCTCGGGCAGGAACAGGTCGTAGGCGTGGCGCGGCCCGGCGCCGTAGGGCAGGCCGAGACGGGCGCGGCCCTGCTCCGACAGCCGCGCGCGGAAGGCGGACGCTGCCTCGCTCCAGCGCGCCGGGTAGGCCTTGGCGTCGGGGATCGCCCCGACATTGTCGTAGGCGCGGTCGATCTCCCCGAGGGCGCCGCCGGTCGTCCAGGATGCCGGCTGCATCACGCTTCGTCCGGCACGATCGCGGTCGCCTCGATCTCGACCAGGGCGCCGGGCTCGACGAGGTCGGCGACGCCGACGAGGGCCATGGCGGGGAAGTGCCGGCCCATCACCCGGCGGTAGACCGGGCCGAGTTCGGCGAGCGAGGCGCGGTAGGTGTCGACGCTGCGCACGTACCAGGTCAGGCGCGCGACGTGCTCCGGCCCGGCGCCGGCCTCGGCGAGCACGGCGAGGATGTTGCGAAGAATCTGCTCGACCTGGGGCACGAATCCCTCGGCCAGCACCTCGTCGGCGTTCCAGCCGATCAGGCCGCCGGTCATCACCACGGTGCCGCGGCCGGCCATGCCGTTGGCGTAGCCCTTGGGCTTCTTCCAGCCCGGCGGCTGGAGGGTGGTGAGCGCCGGCGCCTCGGTGTCGGGGCGGAGCGGGATCGGGCTGGCGGTCATGCGGAGTCTCCCTGTACTGTTTGTAAAATTAGAACGATCGTGCGCATCCCCTCTCCCCGCGGGCGGGGAGAGGGCCGCGACGACCTTGTCGTCGGCGCGGCGAGGCGGCAGCCGATGGTGAGGGGGTGGTGCCGGAAGAGCCACATCCGGAGACACCCCCTCACCCTCGCCCTACGGGCTTGCTGCATCTCCTGGACGGAGACGCAGCCCTCTCCCCGCCCGCGGGGAGAGGGGAAACCGCGCTCCATCGGGCTATGTAGGGGTGACGGAACCCTGGACGGTCGCGGCCTCCGCCTCGGCCTGCTTGCGCAGGGCGAAGCGTTGCAGCTTGCCGGATTCGGTCTTCGGCAGGGCCGGCACGTAGTGTACCGCCCGCGGATACTTGTAGGGCGCAAGGTCCTGCTTCACGTGCTCCTGCAGCGCCTGCGTCATCGCCGCGTCGCCGGTGAAGCCCGCATTCAGCACCACGTAGGCCGCGACGATGCGGCCGCGCTCCGGGCAGGGTGCCGCGACGACGCCGCATTCGGCCACCGCCGGGTGGGCGAGCAGGCTCGCCTCCACCTCCGGCCCGGCGATGTTGTAGCCGGCCGAGACGATCATGTCGTCGTTGCGGGCCTGGAACCAGAAATACCCGTCCTCGTCCTGGAGGTAGGTGTCGCCGGTGACGTTCCAGCCGTCCTGCACGTAGACGGTCTGGCGCTCGTCGGCGAGGTAGCGGCAGCCGATCGGTCCGCGCACCGCGAGGCGTCCCGGCACGCCGGGCGGGCAGGGCCGGCCGGCCTCGTCGATCACCCTTGCCTCGTAGCCCGGCACCGGCTTGCCGGTGGCGCCGGGGCGGATCTCGTCCTCGGGCGAAGCGATGAAGATGTGCAGCATCTCGGTCGCGCCGATGCCGTCCATGAGCTTCAGGCCGGTCGCCTTCAACCAGGCATGGAAGGTCGGCGCCGGCAGGGTCTCGCCGGCCGAGACGCACTTGCGCAAGGATGACAGGTCGGCTTGCCCGATCAGCCCGAGCATCGCCCGGTAGGCGGTCGGCGCCGTGAACAGGATCGTGGCGCGGTGGCGGGTGATCGCGGCGGCGAGGTCCGCCGGCCCGGCCTTCTCGAGCAGAACCGCCCGGGCGCCGACCCGGAACGGGAATAGCACCAGCCCCCCGAGGCCGAAGGTGAAGGCGAGCGGCGGCGAGCCGATGAACACGTCGTCCTCATTCGCCCGCAGGACCTCGCGGGCGTAGCAGTCGCAGATCACCAGGAGATCGCGCTGGTAATGGATCGTCGCCTTCGGCAGGCCGGTGGTGCCGGAGGTGAAGCCGAGGAGGCACGGATCGTCGGCCCGGGTCGGGGGCGGCTCGAACCGGTCGGAGGCGCCGTCGAGGAGATCGCCGAGCTCGCCCCTGGCGGTGCCGCGCCAGGTGACGACCCGCACCGGCTCGGTCCGGCCGTCGGCGGCCTTCGCCATCTCGTCGATCAGCCCGGCATCGCAGAGTGCGAGCGGGATGCGGGCCTTGTCGAGGATCTGGGTCAGCTCGCGCGCCCGCAAGAGCGGCATCGTCGCCACCACGATCCCGCCCGCCTTGATGATCGCGAGGTACAACGCGACCTTGGTCGGGTTGTTGGCCGAGCGCAGCAGCACCCGGCCCCCCGGCACCAGCCCGAGGCGGTCGGTGAGGACATTCGCCATCCGGTCGATCTGCCGCTTCAGCGCGGCATAGGTCCAGGTGACGTGCTCGCCGACGAGCGCCACCCGGTCGCCGCGCCCCTCCGCCACGTGGCGGTCGACCAGCTCCACGGTGGCGTTCAGGTGCTCGGGATAGCCCAGCCGGTCGAGGTTGACGAAGTCCGGCATCCGGTCCGGCGGCGGCAGGTTGTCCCGCACGAAGGTGTCGGGGCGCCGCGCCCATGGGCTGGCACCGGGGCCGATGGCGGCCTCCGGTTGCGCGGACTCCTCTTGCGCGAAGGCCGAGGTTTCCGGGCTCTGGGTCTGCGGCATACGGGTTTCCGGCACGGCAGCCTCCATCGGACACTCCTCTGGTGAGATTCCGCCCTCAGGCGAGAATCTGGCGGGCGATGACGAGCTTCTGGACCTCGGTGGCGCCCTCGTAGATCCGCAGCGCGCGGATCTCGCGGTAGAGCGTCTCCGGCACCGAGCCGGAGCGGACGCCCTCGCCGCCATGGAGCTGCACCGCCCGGTCGATCACCCCCTGCGCGGCTTCCGTCGCCACCATCTTGGCCATCGCGGCCTCGCGGGTGATGCGGGGCGCCCCCGAATCGCGGGTCCAGGCGGCGCGGTAGACGTGGAGCGCCGCGGTATCGATCGCCGTCGCCATCTCGGCGAGGCTGGTCTGGGTCAGCTGCATCGCGGAAAGCGGCGCCCCGAACAGCTTGCGCGATTGCGCGCGCCGGAGCGAGGCGTCGAGGGCGCGGCGGGCAAAGCCGAGCGCCGCCGCGCCGACGGTCGCGCGGAAGACGTCGAGCGTCGCCATCGCGACCTTGAACCCGGCCCCGGCCGCGCCGATGCGGTTCTCGGCCGGTACCCGGCAATCCGCGAAGCGCAGGCGCGCGAGCGGGTGGGGGGCAATGGTGTCGAGGCGCTCAGATATCGTCAGGCCGGGCGTGTCCGCCGGCACCAGATAGGCCGAGAGGCCGCGCGCGCCCGGCGCCTCGCCGCTGCGGGCGAAGACGACGTAGGTGTCGGCGATGCCGCCGTTCGAGATCCAGGTTTTCTCCCCGTCGAGCCGTACCAATCCATCCAGGGTCGGCGTCGCCGCTAGCGCGATCTGGGCGACGTCGGAGCCGGCCTCCGGCTCGGTCAGCGCGAAGGCGGCGATGCGGCGGCCCGCCCGCACCCCGGGCAGCACCGCCTCGCGCTGCGCCGGCGTGCCTTCGAGCGTCAGCGCCCCGGTGCCGAGGCCCTGCATGGCGAAGGCGAAGTCGGCGAGCCCGTCGTGGCGGGCGAAGGTCTCGCGCAGGAGGCACAGGGCGCGCACGTCGAACACCCCGTCCTCGGGGGCGGCGAAGCGCAGGAACCCCGCCTCGCCGAGCGCCGCGACGAGGCGCCGGCACGAGCCGTCGACGTCGTGGTGATCGACGAGGTCCGGGACCGTGCGGGCGGCCCAGGACTCGGCCTCCGCGGCGAGGTCGCGGTGGCGGGGCTCGAAGAACGGCCATTCGAGGAAGGTTTGGTCCGGCATGGTCAGGGCCTGTTTGACGGCTCGATGCAGGTGATCCCGCAGACGTCTCGATCATCCTCCGCGTCATCCCGGGTTCCGCTGCGCGGCCCCGGGATGACGCGGAGGGTTTCAGAACCGTCGGGCGAGGCGAACAGAAGCTCAGTTCCCCTCGAAGACCGGCTTGGTCTTGCCGGCGAAGGCCTCGAAGGCGCGTCGGAAATCCTGGGTCTTCATGCAGAGCGCCTGGGCCATCGCCTCGGCGTCGATGGCGGCGTCCACCCCCATCGCCCATTCCATGTGCAGCATCCGCTTGGTCAGGCCGTTGGCGTAGGCCGGGCCCTGCACCAGCGCCCGGGCGGTCTCGCGGGCCGCATTCAGGGACTCGCCCGCCGGCACCAGGCGGTTGAAGAAGCCCCAGCGCTCGCCCTCCTCGGCGCTCATGAAGCGGCCGGTATAGAGAAGCTCCGAGGCCCGGCCCTGGCCGACGATCCGGGGCAGGATCGCGCAGGCGCCCATGTCGCAGCCGGCCAGCCCCACCCGGTTGAACAGGAACGCCACCTTGGCGCCGGCACCCGCCACCCGCAGGTCGGAGGCCATGGCGATGATCGCGCCCGCACCCGCGCAGACGCCCTCGACCGCCGCCACGACCGGCTGCGGGCAGGCCCGCATCTCCTTGACGAGGTCGCCGGTCATCGTCGTGAAGGCGTGGAGGTCGGCTGCGCCCATCGTGGTGAGCGGCTCGATGATCTCGAACACGTCGCCGCCGCTGGAGAAATTGCCGCCCGCGCCGGTGACGACGACCGCCGTCACGCTCTCCTCGAAGCGCAGGGCCCGGAAGGTGTCGCGCAGTTCCGCGTAGCTCTCGAAGGTGAGCGGGTTCTTCTTCTCCGGCCGGTTCAGCGTCACGGTCGCGATGCCGTCTTGAACCGCGAAGCCGAAATGCTGCGGCGTGAACCCGGCGAGCGGGGCCGCGATGGCGTTCTGGCGCCTCATGGTGCCTCCCTGGCGTTTCGGTTTGGGTTTGGCCGGCGCGCCGCCCGGCCGCACCGAGGCCTTGAGGGCGGAGAGCTGGGTCGAGAGCGCGTCCTGCTCGGAGGGATCGAGGGCGCCGACGAGCTCGGCGATCCAGTCGGCATGGGCCCGGGCCATTCCGGCGAAGACGCGCCGCCCCTCCGCCGTCAGGCGCACCTGCACCGCCCGGCGGTCGGATTCCGAGACCTGGCGGTCGATCAGCCCTTCCTGCGCCAGCCGCTCGACGAGGCCGGTGACGTTGCCGTTCGACACCATCATCCGGCGCGACAGCTCGCTCAGCATGATGCCGTCGGGCGCGCGCTCGAGCTGCGCCAGCAGGTCGAAGCGCGGGAGCGTGGTGTCGAACTGATCGCGCAGGCGCCGGCGGATCTCCGCCTCGATGGTGTTGGCCGTGGTGAGCAGGCGCAGCCACAGCCGCAGCTCGCTGCGGTGGCCGGGGACCTCGGCGGGAATCTCGACCGGGGCGTTCACAGCTCGCCTCCCGCCACCGCGACGGCCTGACCGGTGACGGCGCCGGCCTGCCGTCCGGCGAGCCACAGCACGGCGTCGGCGACTTCCTCGGGACGAATCAGGCGGCCCATCGGGTTGTGGCGGGTGAATTCGGTCATGAGGTCGTCGCGGGCCCGGCCGGTCTTCGCCTCCAGCCCGTCGATGGCGCTGCCGACGAGGTCGGTGTCGGTGAAGCCGGGGCAGACCGCGTTGATCGTGATGCCGGTGGCGGCGAGTTCCAGCGCCAGGGCCCGGGTGAGGCCGACGACAGCGTGCTTGGCGGCGCAATAGGCGCTGACGTAGCCGTAGCCCTTGAGCCCGGCGGTGGAGGCGACCGTGACGATCCGGCCGCCGCCGCTCGCCTTCATGGCCGGGACGACGGCGCGGGCCGCGACCAGCACCGGTTCGACGTTGAGCGCCATCATCCGGCGTAAGGTCTCGACGTCGCTGCGCGCGAGGGGTGCGGTCTCGGCGCCTCCGGCATTGTTGACCAGCACCGCGACCGGGCCGGCCTGCTCCGCTGCTTGCTTCAGCGCGTGCTCCAGGGCCGCCGCGTCGGTGACGTCGGCCGCGACGGCGTGGGCGGCGCCGAGGTCCCGGCGGGCCCGCTCGGCGCTCTCCGGGCTGCGGCCGAGCAGAGTCACCCGCTCCCCCGCCGCCACGAACGCCGCCGCGATCGCCCGCCCGATGCCGCGGGTCGCGCCGGTGACGAGGACGTGGCGGGGAGGAGGGGTGTCGGGCATGGATGTTTCAACCTTAAAGGATTTGGGCGGATTTCCCCTCCCCCCTCTGCGGGGGAGGGTGGCCCCCGCGTCAGCGGGGGTCGGGAGAGGGGAACCACGCTTCAGGATAATGCAAAGCCGTTCTGACGGGCGCCCCCTGAAGCAGCGTCGCGCTGCCCCTCTCCCGCCCGGCTCCGCCGGGCACCCTCCCCCGCAGAGGGGGGAGGGAGAAAGGCCGCGCCTTTTCCTCTCCCCGCCCGCGGGGAGAGGAGAGGGCTCACGGCGCGGTGTGTCTCACACCGCCACCCTGAGCGGGCTCACCTTCCCCGCCACCGCGAACCCCGCCTTGCCGGCATAACCCCCGACGATCGCCTGGCGCTCGGCGTGGCTCAGCACGTCCTCGATCCGAGAAAACCCCGCCGGCGCCCGCTTCTCGACCTCGTCGATCACCCGCTCCGGCCCGCCCTTGCGATTGAGGAGCACGATCTCGGCGGTCTTCGGCCGGCGCTCGGCCTCGTAGGCGTGGAGCGCCTGCATCGGGTGCTCGGCGCCCGCCAGCGCGTCGCCGAGCGCCCGCGCGTCGAGGATCGCCTGCGAGGCGCCGTTCGAGCCGACCGGGTACATCGGGTGGGCGGCGTCGCCCAGCAGCGTCACCCGGCCGTGTGTCCAGCGCGGCAGCGGATCGCGGTCACACATCGGGTATTCGAAGATCTGCGGCGTCGCCTCGACCAGGGCCGCGAGGTCGAAATCCGGCAGGGCGAAGCGCTTGGCGTAGGGCAGCACCTGCGAGCGGTGGGCGGGGCGCGACCAGCTCTCCTTCGGCGGCGGCGAGAGCTTGCCGTCCGCCATCTTCACGAACACCACCCAGTTCATCAGCTGGCGCCCGTCCCGGGCCTCGGCGATCGGGTAGAGCACGCATTTGGCGCCCATGCCGCCGCCGATCGCCATGGTGCGGCCGTCGCCCCAGGGGGCCCACTCGGTGGCGCCGCGCCACATCAGCACCCCGTCCCAGCGCGGCGGGCCCTCGTCGGGGAAGAAGGTCTTGCGCACCACCGAGTGGATGCCGTCGCAGGCGACCAGCACGTCGGCCCGGATCGTCCGGCCGGCATCGCCCCGGAGCGAATCGGTGAAGTGGGCGGTGACTCCGCCCTCGTCCTGGAGGAAGCCGGCGAGGGACAGGCCGGTCTGCACCGCGTCGGGACCGAGCCGCTCGCGCACCGCGTCGTAGAGCACGGCCTGCAGCCGCCCGCGATGGATCGAGAATTGCGGCACCGGGTGGCCGGCCTCGATCCCCCGCGGCTCGCGCCAGACCTCCTGGCCCTGGCGGTTGAAGTAGGCGAGTTCCTTCGTGCGGATCGCCACGCGGTCGAGGGCCGGCAGCAGGTCGAGCTCGGCAAGCTCGCGGATCGCGTGCGGCAGGGTGTTGATGCCGACGCCCACCTCGCGGACTTCCGCCGCCTGTTCGACGATCGTGGCGCGGATGCCGCGCCGGTGGAGCATCAGGGCGGTGGCGAGTCCGCCGATCCCGGCGCCGACGATGAGGACGCGCATCGGCTCACTCCGCGTCCGGGGGCGGCAGGAAGTCGACCTCGTGCTTGGCCGAGATCGCCACCACGTCGGCGGGGTTGGCCTGCGGCCCGAGATTGTGCAGGGCCCAGAACAGGTCGTAGAGCCGGCGCGCCGGCGAGACCCAGAAGAAGCACTTCACGTCCGCGTCGGAGCGGTTGAACAGCCCGTGCGGCTGGCCCCGCGGCAGCCGGATCGTGTCGCCGGCCTCGGCCACGCTCTCCTGCCCGTCGAGGACCGCGGTGAGGCGCCCTTGCAGGATGTACAGGAACTCGTCCTGCGTCGGGTGGATGTGCGGCGGCACGAAGGTGCCGGGCGGGAAGGTGGCGTGCCAGGACAGCGAGCTCTCGGAGAGCTGCTTGGGCACGTAGATCTGGCCGAGGATGTTCCAGCGGACGCCCTCGATGCCCTCACCGGCGCGGGTGATGCCTGCGGTCATGGGGGTCATGCGGTCACTCCTTCAACAGATGTTTCACACATGAAGGAACCGGTCCTTCACCTCCGGCGCCTGCCGGAGCGCGGCGCTGGTGCCGGTCCAGACCACGCGGCCCTTCTCGATCACCACGTGCCGGTCGGCGAAGCGGGCCAGCGCGTCGACGTTCTTGTCGATCACCAGGATCGCCTCGCCCTCGTCCTTGATCGCCCGCAGGCAGGCCCAGATCTCCTCGCGGATCAGCGGCGCCAGCCCCTCCGTCGCCTCGTCGAGGACGACGAGGCGCGGATTGGTCATCAGCGCCCGGCCGATCGCCAGCATCTGCTGCTCGCCGCCCGAGAGCTGGTCGCCGCCGTTGCGCCGCCGCTCCTTCAGCCGCGGGAACAGGCGGTAGACGGCGTCGAGAGTCCACTTCGCGCCCCGCCCGCCACGATGGGTCGCGACGAGGTTCTCCTCGACCGAGAGGGTCGGAAACACCTGGCGCCCCTCCGGCACCAGGCCGAGGCCCCGCCGGGCGACGAGGTGGGACGGGCGCCCGGCCATGTCCTCGCCGTCGATCAGGATGCGGCCGGCCCGCGGCTTCAGGAGCCCGAAGATCGATTTCACCGTGGTGGTCTTGCCCATGCCGTTGCGGCCGAGCAGGGTCACCACCTCGCCCTTGCCCACCGACAGGTCGATCCCGAACAGGATGCGGGAATCGCCGTAGGCGCTCTCCAGGCCCTCGACCGTCAGCATCAGGCCGCCTCCTCCTCGCCGAGATAGGCGGCGCGCACCGCCGGATCGGACCGGACCACCGAGGGCAGGCCGCTCGCGATGACGCGGCCGTAGACCAGCACGCTCATCCTGTCGGCGAGCGCGAACACCGCGTCCATGTCGTGCTCGATCAGCACGATGGTGTGGGTCGCTTTCAGCTCGCGCATCAGCCCGACCAGGATCGCCGATTCCTCCGGGCCGGTGCCGGCGAGCGGCTCGTCGAGGAGGAGCAGGCGGGCTTTCGTCGCGAGCGCCACCGCCAGTTCGAGCTGGCGCTTCTCCCCGTGCGACAGGCTGCCGGCCCGCCGCCCGGCCCGGTCGGCGAGGCCGACGCGGCCCAGCGCCTCCATCGCTTCCGCGTTGAGGCTCGCCTCGCTCGCCGCCGGGCGGAAGAACCGGAAGCTTGAGCCCGACCGGGCCTGGACCGCGAGCGCGACGTTCTCCAAGACCGAGAACCCGTCGAGGATCGAGGTGATCTGGAACGAGCGGGCGAGGCCCCGGCGCACCCGGGCGACCATCGGCAGGTGCGTCACGTCCTCGCCGGCGAGGTGGACGCTGCCGGAATCGCTGGGCAGGCTGCCCGAGAGCTGGTGGATCAGCGTGGTCTTGCCGGCGCCGTTCGGCCCGATGATGGCGTGCAGCTCGCCCGAGGCCACGTCGAGGCTGACGTCGTCGGTGACCTTCAGCGCCGCGTAGGACTTCCGGAGATTGCAGATGGAGAGAAGGGGATCTTGGAGGAGCGGGGTCGTCACGCGCGCCTCCCGAGCTTCGCGGCGAGGCCCGCGAGGCCGCCGCGGGAGAGGAGCACCACCGCGACCAGCATCAGCCCGAGGCCGAGGCGCCAATGGTCGGAATAATGCGCCAGCACCTCCTCCAGCGCGATCAGCGCGGCCGCGCCGGCGACGGGGCCGATCAGCGTGCCCATGCCGCCGAGCACCACCATGACGATCAGCTCGCCCGAGCGTTGCCAGCTCATATAGGCCGGCGAGGCGAACTCGGCCTGGTTGGCCAGCAGCACCCCGGCGAGGCCCGCGATGGCGCCGGCGATCACGTAGGCGGTGAGCCGGTAGGGCAGGGGCGAGAAGCCGATCGCCTGCATCCGCACCGCATTGTCGCGGCTGCCGCGCAGGACCCGGCCGAAGCGCGAGGCGACGACGCGGCGCAAGGCCAGGAGCGCCACCGCCAGCACGGCCAGCACGCAGTAGAACAGCGCCGGATCGCCCGCGATCAGCCGCATCCCGAACAGGGTCGAGCGGCCCGACAGCGGCAGCCCGTCGTCGCCGCCATAGGCCGAGAGCGAGACCATGAAGAAATACGCCATCTGCCCGAAGGCCAGCGTGATCATGATGAAGTAGACGCCGCGGGTACGGAGGCTGATCGCCCCGGTGACGAGGGCGAAGAGCGCGCAAGTCGCGGCGGCCACCGGCGCCTGGATCGCGAGGTCGCGGATGCCGTGGGCGTCGAGGATGCCGACCGCGTAGGCCCCGAGGCCGATGAAGGCGGCATGGCCGAACGACACCATCGCGCCGTAGCCGAGGACGAGGTCGAGGGAGAGGGCGGCGAGCCCGAAGATCATCATCCGGGTCGCGGTGACAACCAGGAAGGGCAGGCCGGCGGCCTCCGCCGCGACCGGCAGGGCGGCGAGCGCCGCCAGGACCAGCCCGGCGAGGGCGGTGCCGGGGAGCGCAGCCCGGCGCCGGGGCGGCTCGGCGGTCACGCGGGCGACGAGCGTCGTCATCGGGACCCCCGCGCCGGAAACAGGCCCGAGGGCCGGAAGAACAGCACGGCGGCCATCAGGATGTAGATCAGCATCGGGGCGAGCGTCCGCCCGGTCTGCGAGGCGGAGGAGGCGTCCATCACGCTGCGCAGCAGGATCGGCCCGAAGGTGCGACCGAGCTGGTCGGCGAGGCCGACGAGGAGGCCGGCGACGAAGGCGCCCCGCACCGAGCCGACGCCGCCGATGACGATGACCACGAAGGTCAGGATCAGCACCGAATCGCCCATGCCGGGATCGACCGAGAGGATCGGCGCCACCATCGCGCCGGCAAAGCCCGCCAGCATCGCGCCGAGGCCGAACACGACCAGGAACAGCCGCCGGATGTCGACACCGAGGGCCGCCACCATCGGGCCGTTGCTGGCCCCGGCGCGCAGCCGCATGCCGAGCCGCGTGTGGTTGACGAGGAGGTGGAGGCCGAGTGCCGTGGCGAGGCCGGCGACGATGATCGCGACCCGGTAGAGCGGGTAATGCAGGGTGCCGACGAGTTGGACCGACCCGGACAGGGCGTCCGGCACCGGCACGCTCATGGGGGCTGCACCCCAGACGATCCGCACGCCCTCGTTGAGGATCAGGATCAGCCCGAAGGTGGCCAGCACCTGGTCGAGGTGGTCGCGTCCGTAGAGGTGGCGCACCACCAGGAACTCGAGGGCCAGCCCGAAGACGAGCGTCGCCGGCAGGGCGAGCAGCAGGCCGAGGCCGAAGCTGCCGGTGGCGGCGGTGAAGGTCGCGGCGAGATAGGCGCCGATCATGTAGAGCGCGCCGTGGGCGAGGTTGATGAGGTCCATCACCCCGAAGATCAGGGTCAGCCCGGCCGCCACCAGGAACAGCAGGATGCCGAGCTGGACGCCGTTCAGCGCCTGGATCAGGAACAGGTTGAGCATGGCGCGACTCGGTCGTGCAAAGTCTGGCTCGGGGCGGTCCACACCCTCCGAGTCATCCCGGGGCCGCGCAGCGGAACCCGGGATCCATATCCGCTGACGCAGCCAGCACAGGGGGGACGGTTCCGCATCATCCGGCAACCTCGGCGGTTATGGATCCCGGGTTCCGCTTGCGCGGCCCCGGGATGACGTGGAGTTTTATGGTGACCCGTCAGCGGATGACGCTTACTTCATCTTGCACTCGGCCGCGTAATTGTCCTGATAGTTCGAAAAAATCTTCTCGGCGATCTGGGTCTCGTACTTGCCGTCCGGGCGCTTGGCCGCCTTGACGAGGTAGAAATCCTGGATCGGATAGTGGTTGTTGCCGATCTTGAAGTTGCCGCGCAGGGACTGGAACTCGGCGGCCTTGAGACCGGCGCGCAAGGCGTCCTTGTCCTTCAGGTCGCCCTTGGCGCGCTTGATCGCGGCGTCGATCATCAGGGCGGCGTCGTAGGCCTGCATGGCGTAGGTGCCCGGCACGCTGCCGTACTTCTTCTCGTAGGCCGCCACGAAGGCCTTCGATTGCGGGTTGTCGAGGTCCGGCGCCCAGTTGGCGCCGCCGAAGTACCCGACCGCCGCGTCCTTCTGCGCCGGCAGGGTGCTCTCGTCGACCGTGAAGGCGGAGAGGAACGGGATCGAGCTCAGGCCCGCCTGGCGGTACTGCCGCACCAGGTTGACGCCCATGCCGCCGGGCATGAAGGCGAACACCGCGTCGGGCTGCGCCGCCGAGATCTGCGCGAGTTCGGCCGAGAAATCGAGCTGGCCGAGCGGCGTGAACATCTCGTTCGCCACCTCGCCCTTGTAGGAATGCTTGAACCCGGCGAGCGAGTCCTTGCCGGCCTGGTAGTTCGGCGCCAGCAGGACGAGGCGCTTGTAGCCCTTGTTTTGGGCATACTTGCCCAGCACCTCGTGGACCTGGTCGTTCTGGTAGGAGGAGACGAACAGGTTCGGGTTGCACTCCGACCCGGCATAGTTCGAGGTGCCGGCATTGGGCGAGATCAGGAAGGCGCCGCCCTCGGTCACCGGGCGCACCACCGCGCGCAGCACGTTGGAGAAGGTCGGCCCGACCACGAAATCGACCCGGTCGCGCTTCACCAGCTCCCGCGCCTTGTTGGTGGCCACATCGGGTTTGAGCTCGTCGTCGACCGTCACCACCTCGGTCTCCAGGCCGCCGAGCTTCTTGCCCAGAGTGTCGAGGGCCAGCAGGAAGCCGTCGCGGCCCTGCTCGCCCAGAACCGCCGAGGGGCCGGACAGCGTGAACATCAGCCCGACCCGGACCTTCTCCGCGCCTTGCGCCGCGGCGGGGCCGGCCAGCAGCGTGGCGCCCAGGAGCGCGGTCGCGAGGCGGCTGGCGTTCCGGATCGGATTCATCCCGTGTGTCCCCTGATCTGTCGAGAGCATCGACGGCACTTGTCCGGCGTGATGCGGCCGAAGTCGAGTCGGCGCGTGGGACGAGGGCGGCGCTCTTTCGTCGGATCCCGCCCCGCCTCGCGAGGAATACTTTACGCATGAAATATCGTCTGGCAACCGTGTCTGTCGACTTTTTCGCTCTGCCGCATCGCTGTGCAGTGCAGCGAGCAGAATGCTGAAAAACAAGACTTTTTGCTTGATGCATCGCAGCATCGTCGTGGTGCGGCGAGAGCCGGGACCGGAAACCGGCCGGGCCGTCCCGCGATCCACCATGCCCCCTCTTGCGCCGCGATGTTTCAAGGTTAAAGTTTCTCGGCCGGCGCGCCCGCCGTCACGATGAGGAGCCCTCCATGACTGGCCCGATGCGCGTCACGGTGATCGGCGGCGGACCCGGCGGGCTCTACTGCGCTCTCCTCACCAAGAAGCGCCGGCCCGGCTGGCAGGTCGATGTCTACGAGCAGAACCGGGCCGACGACACGTTCGGCTTCGGCGTGGTGTTCTCCGACGAGACCCTGCACGAGTTCCTGTCGCGCGATTCGCGCTCCTTCTCCCGCATCCGCGACGCCTTCTCGTACTGGGACGACGTGGCGATCCACAAGGAGGGCAAGACCATGCGCTGCGGCGGCAACGGCTTTGCCGGGGTGAGCCGGATGCGCCTGCTGCAGATCCTCCAGGAGCGTTGCCGCGAGGAGGGGGTGGAACTGCATTTCGGCGAGAGCATCCCGCCGGACCAGCTTTCGACCCGTTTCCCCGATTCCGACGTGATCGTCGCCTGCGACGGCATCAACTCGCGCATCCGCGAGCACTTCCGCGAGGCCTTCCAGCCGGAGGTCGAGATCAAGTCCAACCGCTTCTGCTGGATGGGCTCGACCCGGCCGATGGACGAGTTCAACTACTTCTTCCGCGAGACGCCGCACGGCATCGTCTGCGCCCATACCTACCAGTACGAGCCCGGCCGCTCGACCTGGGTGTTCGAGATGGACGAGGCCTGCTGGCAGGGCCACGGCTTCACCGAGACCGACGAGGAGGGCTCGCGCCGGATCCTCGAACAGATGTACGCCGAGGAGTTGCAGGGCCACGGCCTGCTCCTCAACCGCTCGACCTGGCGCCGCTTCCCGCGGATCTTCTGCCAGAGCTGGTCGCACGACAACATCGTGCTCTTGGGCGACGCCAAGGCCTCGGCGCATTTCTCGATCGGCTCGGGCACCAAGCTCGCGATGGAATGCGCCATCGCGCTCTCCGACGCGCTGGTGACACACGCCGAGGAGGACGTGCAGGCGGCGTTCTCCGCCTATGACCGGGCGCGCCGCACCCCCTGCCAGGTGATCCAGCACAATGCCGACGTGTCGCTCGCCTGGTTCGAGCACATGAGCCGCTCCTGGGACATGGATGCGGAGCAGTTCTCGATGGTGGTGATGTGCCGGGCGAAATCCGTCACCTACGACAACCTGGTGGTGCGCGATCCGGACTATGTCAGAGCGGTGGACGATGCGTTCTACGCCCGCCTCCACGCCGAGACCGGCGAGGATTACCGGACGAGCCGGCCGACGCCGATGTTCACGGGGCTCTCTTTACGGGAGATGCGGATCCCGAACCGGGTCGCGATGGCGCCGATGGCGCAGTACTCGGCGGACGAGGGCGGCAACCTCACCGACTGGCACTTCGTGCACTACACCTCGCACGCGCTCGGCGGCCCGGGCCTGCTCTTCACCGAGATGACCTGCCCGTCGGCCGATGCCCGGATCACCCCGGGCTGCCCGGGGCTCTGGACCGACGCACACGAGGCGCAATGGCGCCGCATCGTCGACTTCGTCCACGCCCACACCGACACCAGGATCGTGATGCAGCTGGGCCATGCCGGCCGCAAAGGCTCGACGCAGGTCGGCTGGGAGCGGATGGACCGGCCGCTGCCCGGGGGCAACTGGCCGATCGTCTCGGCCTCCCCGATCCCGTATCTCGACGGCGTGAGCCAGGTGCCGGAGGCGCTCGACCGGTCCGGGATGGACAGGGTGCGCGACGACTTCGTACGGGCCGCCGAGCGGGCGGCGCGGGCGGGCTTCGACATGCTGGAGCTGCACTGCGCCCACGGCTACCTGATGGCCTCGTTCCTCTCGCCCCTCACCAACACCCGCACCGACGCGTATGGCGGGTCGATCGAGAACCGCCTGCGCTTCCCCCTCGAAGTCTTCTCCGCCATGCGGGCCGTCTGGCCGGCGGAGCGCCCGATGTCGGTGCGCATCTCCGCCACCGACTGGGCCGAGGGCGGCATGAATGAGGCCGACGTCGTGGCGGTGGCCGAGGCCCTGCACGAGGCGGGGTGCGACCTCGTCGACGTCTCGGCCGGCCAGACCGTCGCCGACCAGCGTCCGGTCTACGGACGGATGTTCCAGGTCCAGTTCGCCGACGCGATCCGCAACCGCGGGCACAATCGCGCGCCGATGGCGGTGATGGCGGTCGGCGCCATCACGGAAGCCGGCCAGGTGAACACGATCCTGCACACCCGCCGGGCCGACATCGTGGCGCTCGGCCGGCCCCACCTGTGGAACCCGAATTTCTGCCGCCAGGCCGCCGCCTGGTACGACGCCCGCACGCAAGCCTGGCCGAAGCAATACCTGCCGGGCCGCGACCAGGCCCACCGCGAGCTTCCCAAAGCGCGCGAGCAGGAGATCGCCCTGCGGCGCAAGGCCCGTCCGCGGCCGCACCAGGCCGGCCAAGCGGCAGCGGAGTAAGACCGTCGCGCCTTCGGATTTGTCCGAAGGCGCAAGGCAAGCCCGAACGGGCGTCGGCGCTGATGCGCCGGACGCGCGAGAGGGTATAGGACCGCTCAAGTGCTGGGCATCGACTGCCCAGTCGATCGGCGGCGGTGCCGATCGTCGCAATGATCTGACGCTTCGTGCGCCAATGACTCTTTTCTTAAGTAAGGACTAACGAAGCGGCTCGTATGCATGGCCACGCCTCGCTTCCCGAGGCTTGACCATCGGATGCCGGGCAGTCGCAGGATGAAGTTGTCGATCAAGCATGTCCTGATCGGGACGACCATGACGCTGATGCTGTTCAGCGTGGCGCAAGGCGGCAACGGCATCATGCGGCTGGTGACGCTGCGGGACGATGTCGTCGATGTCGCCCGGACCCGGATCCCGGCCTCGAACCTGATCAACCAGATCTATGCCGAGACGCAGGCCTACCGGATCAACCTCTACCGCTTCGTCGTGACCTCGACCGACGATGCCGCCTACGACCGCAACGAGCAGGCCCTGACCGACAGCCGCAAGGCGCTGATCGACCTCCAGGCCAAGTACGAGCCGCTGATCTCCGGGCCGGAGGAGCGGGCGACCTTCGGGCGCTTCGTCGCCCGGTGGAGCGACTACCTCGAGGGCCAGAAGATGGTGACCGGCGCGATGGCGGCGGGCGACCAGGCCACGGCGCTCGCGACGCTGACCAGCGCCCAGATGAGCGGCACCAACGCCGAGGCGACCGGCGCCCTGAAGGCGATCGTGGCGATGAATGCCGGCGCCGCCCTGGCGAGCGCCGAGCAGAGCAGCGCCAGCGCCGACCGTGGCATCCTGGCGGCGGCAATCATGACGGCGCTCGCCTTCGCGGCGGCGATCGGCGCGGTGATCTTCAGCCTCCTCGGCATCGCCCGCCCGATCGCCCGCATGACCGGCGCGATGGGCCGGCTGGCGGCCGGCGACGTCGCGGCGCCGATCCCGGGCGCGGCCCGGCGCGACGAGATCGGCGCCATGGCGGCCGCCGTGCAGGTGTTCAAGGACGGGCTGATCCGCGCCCGCGCCCTGGAGGAGGAGACGCGCCTCGCCCGTGCTTCCGCCGAGGAGCAGCGCCGGGCCGGCATGCGCCAGATGGCGGATGCCTTCGAGCACGCCGTCGGCGGCATCGTCGGCCAGGTCTCGGCCTCCGCGACCGAACTCCAGGCTACCGCCCAGACCATGACCGCCACGGCGACGCAGACCGCGACCCAGTCCACCGCCGTCGCGGCCGCCGCCGAGGAGGCCTCGTCGAATGTCGGCACCGTGGCGGCCGCCGCCGAAGAGCTCGGCGCCTCGGTCCAGGAGATCGGCCGCCAGGTCGACGGCTCGGCCCGCCTCGCCCAGGCCGCCGTCGCCGAGGCCGGCCGGACCGCCCACCAGGTCCGCGCGCTCACCGAGGCGACCGCCCGCATCGGCGACGTCGTCGGGCTGATCTCGTCCATCGCCGCGCAGACCAACCTCTTGGCGCTCAACGCCACTATCGAGGCCGCGCGGGCCGGACCGGCCGGCCGCGGCTTCGCGGTGGTGGCGGCCGAGGTGAAGGAATTGGCCGGCCAGACGGCACGGGCGACCGAGGAGATCACGAGCCAGATCGCGGCGATCCAGGCCTCGACGGGTCAGGCGGCCGGCGCGATCGGCCAGATCACGGCGCGGATCGAGGAGATCTCGGGCGTGGCGACCTCGATCGCGGCGGCGGTGGAGGAGCAAGGTGCGGCGACGCAGGAGATCGTGCGGAACGTCAGCCAGGCGGCGGCCGGCACCGGCGAGGTGACGGGCAACATCGCGGGCGTGGCGGGCGCGGCGGAGGAGACGGGGGCGGCGGCGAGCCAGGTGCTGGGGGCGGCCACCGAGCTGTCGCGTCAGTCCGAGCATCTCTCGGCCGAGGTGGCGCGCTTCCTCGATACCGTGCGGGCGGCCTGAGCCCGTTCGACCGATATCTCTGAGGGCTCGATTGATCGGGCTCCACAGGGTCAACACACTCCGCGTCATTCCGGGGCCGTGCAGCGGAGCTCGGAATCCAGAACCTCAGAGCCTGTTTGAGTTGGCCGACCGCATTGAACCCCTCGATGTCATCCCGGGGCCGCGGAGCGGAACCCGGGATCCATAACCGCTGACGGTGCAGGATGAAACGGAACGCTGCCCGCCCTTTCAGGCTGCGTCAGCGGTTATGGATCCCGGGTTCTCGTCTTCGACGAGCCCCGGGATGACGTTGAGAGATGTCGGCCTGTAAGCAGATCGATCGGCGTAACCGCTCAAACAGGCTCTCAGCTTGGTCGCAAAGAGGCGGGACGTCCTCCGCTTGATCCTGAATCATCCGTGGTTCTGGATTCCGGGCTCTCGCCTTCGGCGAGCCCCGGAATGACATGCAGGGAGTCAGCTCTGTGGCTTCAAGCGAATAGGCTCTGAGAGACGCCCTGGGTTCCGTCTTCTCGCGGCCTCGGAGCGATGAGCGAGGATGGAAGCCCAGCCCCCTCGAACGCGGTCTCACGGCGGGTCGCGCTCGATCCAGGCGGGGTCCATCGCCGTCATCTCCTCGTCGAAGGGCGCCGGCCCGGGCGCCTCGCCGCGGATCAGGGTCTCGGCCTCGTCGTGGTCGACGTCGCGCATCTGCTCGGCGAGGAGCGCGAGGTAGCTCGCCGCCGCGGCCGTGCCGAACAGCTCGGCGAAGCGCGCATGGGCCACCGCCGTCATCGTCTCGACCACCGCCTCGGGCGGGCTGCCGGCCTCGACGGCGTTGTCGAACACCGCCCGCCAGGCGCGGGACAGGCGCTCGCGCAGTTCGAAAGTATCGTCCACGGATCGGCCTCTCCGGGCCGGGAACGGCCGGAGCGGAGTATGGGACGGGAGGCGGGCGGATTCCAGGCGGGGGAGGGGTGCCAACCGGCCGGTCCGGCCCGATATCCGCCCGGACGGCCGTCGCTCGGCCGCGAGGGAGGAACGGACCCGATGAAACTCTACGGCACCAGCCTGTCGCCCTTCGTCCGCAAGGTGCTCGTCGTCCTCGCCGAGAAGGGCATCGAGGCCCGGCACGTGCCGCTGCGCTTCCACGACCCCGATCCGCGGTTCCGCAAGGCGAGCCCGTTCGGCAAGATCCCGGCCCTGGAGGACGACGAGTTTCGCCTCGCCGATTCGACGGCGATCATCCATTACCTGGAGCGCAAGCATCCGGAGCCGGCTCTGCTGCCGGCGGGGGCGCAGGATCTCGGCCGGGCGATCTGGTTCGACGAGCTCGGGGATACCGAGCTTTTTCCGCTCCTGATCAAGCCTTTCGTGCAGCGGGTGCTGCGGCCGAACATGATGAAGCAGCCCTGCGACGAGGCGGTCGTCGCCAAGTGCATGACCGAGGAATTGCCGCGGCCGTTCGATTATCTGGAGGGCGTGATCGACGGGCCGTTCCTCGTCGGCGGCGTGTTCAGCCTCGCCGACATCTCGGTCGCGACCGGCTTCCACAACCTGCATCTCGCCGGCGAGGCGGTCGATGCCGGGCGCTGGCCGCGGCTCGCGTCGTATGTCGCGGGCATCCTGGAGCGCCCGTCGTTCCAGACGGCGATCGCGGCCCGGCAGGGCTGAAAAACGAAAGATGGACGGGAGGGGGCGGGCGTCCGTCCCCTCTCTCAGCGCCCCGTCATCTCAGCGGCCCTTGGCGCTGCGGCGGTAGAAGCCGTCGACCTGGGACTGGGCCTCGGCCCGGTCGCGCTCGTTGGCCGCCGCCATCGCCTGCTCCTGCAGGGCGACGATCCACTGGTCCTTCGGCCCCTCCGCGGCGTCGCGGGCCAGCGTCAGCCAGGCGAGGCCGCGGGCGCGCTGCGCCGTGACGCCCTGGCCGTTGATCAGCAGCTGGCCGAGCAGCGCCTGCGCCGCCGGATGTCCCTTCTCGGCGGCGAGGTTGAACCAGCGCGCCGCCTGGCGCGGATCCTGGGTCACCCCGGTGCCGTCGAGGTAGAGCCGGGCGAGGTTGTACTGCGCGTTCGGGTCGCCGTAGTAGGTCGCCGCGTAGTTGAACATGTCGTAGGCGCGCTCGACGTTCGGGCGCACGTACGAATTCTTGATCCCGTCGAGGAAGTAGCGGCCGAGCGCCGTGAAGGCGCTCGCCACCACGCCGGCATTCGGCGCCTCCGGCCCCTCGTCGGCGTTCTCGTCGGCGATCTTCGAGAAGAACTCGAACGCCTTGAGGTCGTCGTGCGGGACGCCGTCGCCCTCCGCGTACATGCGGCCGAGCTTCCACAGGGCCAGGGCGTGGCCCTGGCCGGCGGCGTATTCGAGGGCGCGCGCCGCGCCCTCCTTGTCGCCGGCATTGTAGTCGCGCATGCCCGTCCGCATCGCCTCGCGGGCGTTGCGGTAGCCCACGGCCGCGGGCACCGGGGTCCGCACCGCGGCGTCGAGCGCCGCGGCGGGACCTTCCCCGGCCAGCATCAGGCCGAGGAGCGCGAGGAGGAACCGGCGGCCCGCCCGCTGGGGCAGGCCGGCCTCAGATATCCGCATAGGAGAGCGTCTCCTGGGCCCCGCCCGGATGCGTCACCGCGCCCGTCACCGCCGGGCCGACGGTCTGCGCGTACTTCCACAGGTAGCCCGAGGTCGAATCGTTGGCCCGCGGCTGCCATGCCGCGCGGCGCTGGGCCAGCTCGTCGTCCGTGAGGTCGACCGAGAGCGTGCCCTGGACCGCGTCGATGCGGATCATGTCGCCGTCCTTGAGGAGGCCGATCGGGCCGCCCACCGCGGCCTCGGGCCCGACATGGCCGATGCAGAAGCCGCGGGTGGCGCCCGAGAAGCGGCCGTCGGTGATGAGCGCCACCTTGTCGCCCATGCCCTGGCCGTAGAGGGCGGCGGTGGTCGCCAGCATCTCGCGCATGCCGGGGCCGCCCTGCGGGCCCTCGTAGCGGATCACCAGGACCTCGCCCTCCTTGTAGGTCCGGTTCTTCACCGCCTCGAAGCAGGCCTCCTCGTTGTCGAAGACGCGGGCGGGACCCGCGAAGGTCTGCTTCTCCGGCGGCATGCCGGCGACCTTCACGATCGCGCCCTCGGGGGCGAGGTTGCCCTTGAGGCCGACGACGCCGCCGGTCGCGGTGATCGGCTGGGTGGACGGCCGGACCACGTCCTGGTTGGCGTTCCACGCCACCTTGGCGAGGTTCTCGGCGATGGTGCGGCCGGTGACGGTGATGCAGTCGCCGTGCAGGTAGCCGCCGTCGAGGAGCGTCTTCATCAGGAGCGGGATGCCGCCGACCTCGAACAGGTCCTTGGCGACGTAGCGCCCGCCGGGCTTCAGGTCGGCGATGTAGGGGGTGCGCTTGAAGATCTCGGCGACGTCGAACAGGTCGAACGAGATGCCGCATTCATGCGCGATCGCCGGCAGGTGGAGCGCCGCGTTGGTCGAGCCGCCGGAGGCCGCCACCACGGTCGCGGCGTTCTCGAGCGCCTTGCGGGTGACGATGTCGCGCGGGCGGATGTTCTTGGAAAGCAGCTCCATCACCATCTCGCCGGCGGTGGCGCAGAACCGGTCGCGGATCTCGTAGGGGGCGGGCGCGCCGGCCGAGTAGGGGAGCGCCAGGCCGATCGCCTCGGAGACGGTCGCCATGGTGTTGGCGGTGAACTGCGCGCCGCAGGCGCCGGCCGACGGGCAGGCGACCTGCTCCAGCTCCTCGAGGTCGTCGTCGCTCATCGCGCCGACCGAGTGCTTGCCGACCGCCTCGAACAGGTCCTGGATGGTGACCGGCTGGCCCCGGAAGGTGCCGGGCAGGATCGAGCCGCCATAGATGAAGACGGACGGCACGTTGAGGCGCACCATCGCCATCATCATGCCGGGCAGGGACTTGTCGCAGCCGGCCAGCCCCACGAGCGCGTCGTAGGCGTGGCCGCGCATGGTCAGCTCGACCGAGTCGGCGATCACCTCGCGGGACGGCAGCGAGGCGCGCATGCCGCGGTGCCCCATGGCGATGCCGTCGGTGACCGTGATGGTGCAGAACTCGCGCGGGGTGCCGCCGGCGGCGGCGACGCCCTTCTTCACGGCTTGAGCCTGGCGCATCAGCGAGATGTTGCACGGCGCCGCCTCGTTCCAGCACGAGGCCACGCCGATCAGCGGCTGGTGGATCTGCTCGCGGGTGAGGCCCATGGCGTAGAGGTACGACCGATGCGGCGCACGGTCCGGACCCTCGGTCACGTAGCGGCTGGGCAGCTTCGATTTGTCGGTGGTGTGACGCGCGTCCATGGCCCTGTCCCGTACCCGTGGTTTCTTGAATGGCCGGTTTTTTCCCGGTCCCGCTCCCTGCGCCGCCCTGGGACGGCTACGCGAAACGGACCCGTTCCCGGGTCAATCCGCCAGCGTCGCCCGCGATCCCCGGGGGGATCGGGAAGACCACGATAAATCGCTGTGGGGACAGTCGCTTAACGTGGCCGTTGAGGTGCCGCCGGTTTATGGCGGGATCGCGGCGGCGCGGGGGGCGGTCTGGGGCAAAGCTGGGATGCTTTCGCGGTGTTGCGACCTCGCCACAGCTAAGCTTGCGGTGAAGGTCTGACATGCGAGGCGGTCGGTCGTCGGCATGGGTGGGAGAGTGCCGGTTGTTTGTGCCCGGGGTGAGGCGCGAGCCGTGCGGGAATGTGGCTTGTCGGGGGACGGCGTTCCGCGATCGGGCGGGGGTGGGCGTGATGTTTCACATCGTTCCGACAGGTCACTTCGCAGCAGCGATCCCGCCGAACAGGGTCATCCCGGAGCCGCGCAGCGGAACCCGGGATCCATAACCGCCGACGGTTCAGGACGAGGCGGAAAGCGATCCGCTTCATTCTTCAACGTCAGCGGATATGGATCCCGGGTTCTCGCCTTCGGCGAGCCCTGGGATGTTGGGGTGGACGGCCCCCGCCGGCATCATAAGTGCCAGGTTGAGGTCGTCTGACACCCAACCGAGGAGACCGTCCGTGACGCAGATTAGCATCATCGGCCTGGACATCGCCAAGTCCGTCTTCCAGTTCGAGGCCCAGGACGCGCAGGGCGCCGTGGTGAGCACCGAACGCGTCTCGCGCGACAAGCTGCTGCCGGCGCTCAAGAAGATCCCCGCCACCATCGTGGCGATGGAG
Source organism: Methylobacterium sp. 174MFSha1.1 (assembly GCF_900116815.1). Classification (NCBI taxonomy): domain Bacteria; kingdom Pseudomonadati; phylum Pseudomonadota; class Alphaproteobacteria; order Hyphomicrobiales; family Methylobacteriaceae; genus Methylobacterium; species Methylobacterium sp. 174MFSha1.1. The sequence continues at coordinate 43,249 of NZ_FPCB01000049.1, forward strand.
GCCTGCGCCACCGCCCATCACTGGGCGCGCCAGATCCGGGCTCTGGGCCACGAGGTGCGCCTGCTGCCGCCGGCCTACGTCAAGCCGTTCGTCCAG